>CANGHQ010000166.1 GCA_947453585.1 Burkholderiales bacterium
AACGATAATACCGGCTTCTCCCTTTTTGACTCCCCTCGGATACCGCAATGGCCCAATACGTTTTTTCCATGAACCGGCTCGGCAAGATCGTGCCGCCCAAACGCCACATTTTGAAAGATGTGTCCTTAAGTTTCTTCCCCGGCGCCAAGATCGGCGTGCTCGGCACCAACGGCTCGGGCAAATCCACCCTGCTGAAAATCATGGCTGGACTGGACAAAGATATCGAGGGCGAAGCCATTCCCATGCCGGGCCTGAACATCGGTTACCTGCCCCAGGAACCGCAGCTTGACCCGACGCAGACCGTGCGCGAAAGCGTTGAAGCGGGCATGGGCAAGGTGTTTACTGCCAAGGCGCGCCTGGAAGAGGTTTACACCGCCTACGGCGAAGAAGACGCCGACTTTGACGCACTGGCCGCCGAGCAGGCTGAGCTGGAAGCCATCATCGCCACCGCCGGTACCGATTCCGAACACCAGTTGGAAATCGCCGCCGACGCGCTGCGTTTGCCACCATGGGACGCCAACATCGGCGTGCTCTCCGGCGGTGAAAAGCGTCGCGTTGCGCTGTGCCGCCTGCTGCTCTCCAAGCCCGACATGCTGCTGCTTGACGAGCCCACCAACCACTTGGACGCCGAATCGGTGGACTGGCTGGAGCAGTTTTTGCAGCGCTACCCCGGCACCGTGGTGGCTATTACCCATGACCGCTACTTTTTGGACAACGCTGCCGAGTGGATTCTGGAAATGGACCGCGGCTCGGGCATTCCCTATAAAGGCAATTACTCCGACTGGCTGACCCAAAAAGGCGCGCGACTGGAAGCCGAGCAAAAGGGCGAAGAGTCCCGCGCCAAGGCCTTGAAGAAAGAGCTGGAATGGTCGCGCCAAAACCCCAAGGCCCGCCAGGCCAAGAGCAAGGCCCGTCTGGCCCGCTTTGAAGAACTGAGCGACTTTGAATACCAAAAGCGCAACGAGACCAACGAAATCTTCATCCCCGTGGCCGACCGCCTGGGCCAGGAAGTGATCGAGTTCGTCAACGTGACCAAGTCCTTTGGCGACCGCGTGCTGATTGACGACCTGAGCTTCAAGGTGCCACCAGGCGCGATCGTGGGCATCATCGGCCCCAACGGCGCCGGTAAGTCAACGCTGTTCAAGATGATCGCCGGGCGCGAAAAGCCCGATTCTGGTGAAGTCAAAATCGGTCAAACCGTCAAGATGGCCTTTGTGGACCAGAACCGCGACGACCTGGCCAATGAGAAAACCGTGTGGGAAGACGTCTCGGGCGGCCTGGATATTTTGAACGTGGGCAAGTTCCAGATGGCCAGCCGCGCGTATTGCGGTCGCTTCAACTTCAACGGTGCGGACCAGCAAAAGCGCGTGGGCACGCTCTCGGGCGGTGAACGCGGCCGTTTGCACCTGGCCAAAACCCTGATCGCTGGCGGCAACGTGCTCATGCTCGATGAGCCGTCTAACGACTTGGACGTGGAAACCTTGCGCGCCCTGGAAGACGCGCTGCTCGAATTCGCCGGCACGCTGATGGTGATTAGCCATGACCGCTGGTTCCTAGACCGCATTGCCACCCACATCTTGGCCTGCGAAGGCGACAGCCACTGGGTGTTCTTTGACGGCAACTACCAAGAGTACGAGGCCGACAAGAAGCGCCGCCTGGGCGAAGAAGGCGCCAAGCCCAAGCGCATGCGCTACAAGGCGCTCAAGTAAACGGGTAGGGCGGCTGTGGCCGCCGGGTTCTGGAAAGAAAAAAACGCTGCAACGGAAACCGAGCAGCGTTTTTTTTATGCCTGTCCGGGGCCTTATGCCGGGCGCGACGCTCAGGCCCGGCGCCGGTTCACCAGGGTGATGCCCAAACCGACCACGGCCAGGGCGCCCAGCAACTCAATAGTCACCGCCTCGCCCAGCCACAGCGCGCCAAAGAGCAGCGCAAACAGCGGCGTGGACAGCGCAAACGAGCCCATCTTGGTAGCCGGATACCGCCCCAGCAGCCAGACCCATGACAAATAGCTGGCAAAAGCGCCCACCACAGTTTGCAGGAACAGCGAGCCCAAGGCAAAACCGCTCAAATTCCAGTTCCAGACCTCATTCATGGCTAGCGACAAAAGCGGCAACACCACGGCGCTGACCGCCACTTGGTAAAACAAGATTTTTTCGGCACCCAGCCGGTTCAGGCGTGTGGTGCGCAGCACCACGGTGGTCAGCGCCCAGGCGATGGCGCCGCCAATGCCCAGCAAATCGCCCCAGTGCTGCTGCGGCGTCTGGCCGCCGACAAAGCCCTCGCGCAGGGTAAAACCCACAGCTAAAAAGGCCAAGAGCAAACCCAGCCATTGCAGGGGCGCGAGCCGCTCCGACTTGATAAACCAAGGCAGCACCAGCGCCGCCCACAGGGGCGCGGTGTACAAAAAGACGGTAATGCGTGAGGCCGCCGTGAATTGCAGGCCAGTAAACAGGCACAAAAACTCCATGGCAAACAAGGTGCCGGCCAGCAGGCCGGGCCACAGTGAGCCGTCGCGCTGCCACAGCGCGATGCCACGCCACCGGCACCACAGCCAAAGCACCACGCTGGCCCCGGCAAAGCGCACGCCCGCCATAAAAACCGGTGCCATCTCGCCCAGCGTGGCCTTGACCAGCACTTGCTGAAAGCCCCAAAACGCGCAGCACACCAGCAGCAGCGCAATGGCCAGCGGGTCGAGGTGCTCCTTGCGCTGTGCGGGCGCCGCTGCGCTCATTCCCGCAGACCGCTGGTGTAGAAAGCGCCGCCGTGGTAGAGCAGCGGGTCGGCCTGGTCGCGGTGGCTGCAGCGTTCGACTTCGCCCACAAAAATGATGTGGTCGCCTTCTTCGTGGCGGCTGCGGTTAAAGCATTCAAAGGTGGCCACGGCGCCCTCGATCAGCGGCGCGCCATGCTGGCCGGGATGCCAATGCACGCCGGCGTAGCGGTCAATGTCTTTGGTGGCGAACTGGTTGGCCAGCGCGGTTTGTTCGGCACAGAGCACGTTAATCGCGTAGTGGCGGCAGGCCAGCAGCGCGGCCATGGAGCCCGATTTCACGGCCAGGCTCCACAGCACCAAGGGCGGCGACAGAGACACCGAGTTGAAGGAGCTGACCGTCAAACCCACCAGACCCCCGGCGGGGTTGATGGCGGTGACGACCGTCACACCCGTGGCAAATTGCCCCAGGGCGTGGCGAAACTGGCTTTGGGAGAAGTCTGGGGGAAGTGCGCAGGTGGGTGGCAGGGCAGCGGAGAGGGTGGGATTCAAATCAATGGCCTAGGATTTTGGACAGAAAGTCGCGGCTGCGCTCGCTTTGCGGGTTGTTGAAGAAGTCGTGCGGGTTGTTCTGTTCCACGATCTGGCCCTGGTCCATGAAGATCACCCGGTCGGCAACGGCCTTGGCAAATCCCATTTCGTGCGTCACGCAGACCATGGTGATGCCCTGGCTGGCCATCTCAATCATAACGTCGAGCACTTCCTTGATCATCTCGGGGTCAAGCGCCGATGTGGGTTCGTCAAACAGCATGATCTTGGGCTTGAGGCACAGTGCGCGGGCAATGGCCACGCGCTGCTGCTGGCCGCCCGAGAGCTGCAAGGGGTATTTGTGGGCCTGTTCGGCAATGCGCACGCGCTGCAATTGCTCCATGGCTTTTTCTTCGGCCTCTTTTTTGGGCATTTTGCCGACCCACATGGGCGACAGCGTCAGGTTCTCGAGCACGGTCAGGTGCGGAAACAGGTTGAACTGCTGAAACACCATGCCGACTTTTTTGCGCACATCGTCAATCACCCGGACGTCATCGGTGAGTTCAACGCCGTCAACCGTCAGGTGGCCTTGCTGGTGCTCTTCGAGCCGGTTGATGCAGCGGATCAGCGTGGATTTGCCTGAGCCCGAGGGGCCGCAGACGACGATGCGTTCGCCCTGGGCGATGTCGAGGTCGATGTCGCGCAGCACGTGAAAGCTGTCGCCATACCATTTGTTGACCTTGTCGAAGCGAATGATGGGAGCTGACATGGGGAATCCTTAGCGAAGTTTGCTTTTGTTGACTTGCTTCTCGATCCACTGGCTGTAGCGCGACATGGAAAAGCAAAATCCAAAATAAATCAGGGCGATAAACAGGTAGCCTTCAATGCGAAACGGGCGCCAGTTGGCGTCTGCGTTCATGGCCATGCCCATGGCGCCGGTCAGCTCGTACAGGCTGACGATGGCCACCAGCGAAGTGTCCTTGAAGGTGGAAATGAAATTGTTCATGATGCCCGGCACCACCATGGCCAGCGCCTGGGGCAGCACGATCAGGCGCTGGGTTTGCCAGTAGCTCAGGCCTAGGGTGGCCGCCGCCTCGATTTGCCCCTTGGGCATGGCCTGCAGGCCGCCGCGAATCACTTCTGCCATATAGGCCGCGGCAAACAGCGTGATGCCTGCCAGCACCCGGATCAGCACGTCAATATTGAAGCCCTGCGGCATGAGCAGCGGAAACATAAAGGACGCCATGAACAGCACCGAGATCAGCGGCACGCCCCGGATCAGCTCGACATACACCGTGCACAGGCTGCGAATGGCCGGCATGCCCGAGCGCCGCCCCAGAGCAATCACCAGGGCTATCGGAAACGCCATGGCCATGGACAGGCTGGCGAGTAGCAGCGTCAAAGGCAGGCCGCTCCACAGGTCGGTTTCGACCATGCGCAGGCCCAGCACGCCACCGCGCATCAGCGTCAGGTACAGCGCCAGCACCACGACCCACAGGGGCGCCAGCCATGCTTTCCAGCAGGCGCGGGTGCAACTCGCCACGATCAGCGCCAGCAGCATGACAGTGCAAATCAGGGCGCGCCAGTGTTCGTCAAACGGGTAGCGGCCAAACAGGATGAAGCGAAACTTTTCGCGAACCACGCCCCAGCATGCGCCGCTGGACGCATGGCAGACGTTGTAGTCGATCAGCCACACCGCATCGACCACCGCCCATTGCAGAAAGCGGGGAATCGCAAAAAGCAGGGCCGCGCCCACCAGCACGGTGCCCAGCGAAGTGCCCCAGCTGTTGAACAGGTTGAACTTGCACCAGGCCAGCAGGCCCTCGGTGCGCACGGGTGCCGGACGCGGCGCAATGGATTGAAAGGTTTGTGCGGTCATGGTCTGGCCCTTAACGCTCTGTAATCGCCGCGCGGGCGTTGTACCAGTTCATGAGCACGGACGTGAAAATCGAGGTGCTCAGGTACACCAGCATGATGATGGCGATGC
>CANGHQ010000167.1 GCA_947453585.1 Burkholderiales bacterium
CTCAGGGCTGATGCGCGCTTGCACGCCGGGGTTGGCGATACCCACGTAACCAGGTTCGCTGAACTGGGGTGTGGCTGTGTGGGAATAGGCAAAGTCTTCGGTCATGCCCAAGCCTTCGAGCAACTGCAGACCCAGGCTGCGGTACCAGCGAATCAGGTCTGCAGGCAGGGGCGCAGAGCCGCTGAAGGCCAACACCGCTTGGTCCAAGCCCAGATTGGTCAAAATTTTGCGCGCCACAATTTTGTTCAAAATTGGAATACGCAGCATCAGCGACAGCTTGCGCGCCGGCATTTTGGCAAACACCGCCTGCTGAAATTTGAGCCACAAGCGGGGCACAGACACAAACAGCGTGGGGCGGGCGCGCTGCAAATCGGCGGCAAACGTGTCCAACGATTCAGCAAAAAACACATGCACGCGGCCCACGACAAAGGCGTTGCATTCAATCACTGCCCGCTCAAACACGTGTGCCAGCGGCAGGTAAGACAGCACGCGGTATTCCTGACCGTCGCCCACCGCGCCATTCATGTTTTGCGCCACCGAGTATTCGGTGGAGGCGGTAATGCGCTCAAAGCTGTGCATCACGCCCTTGGGCTGGCCGGTGGAGCCCGATGTGTAAATCAGCATGGCCAGGTCGGTGCCTGCGCGCTGCGGGAAACCAGCAATCGGCGCGGTGCGCGCAGTAATCGCGTCCCAGGTTTCGTAGGGCGTGGCGGGCGCCAGGGGAAAGGCAATGCGCGGCATGTGCTCGGGCACGCCAGGAATTTGTTCGGGCCAGGTGTCGAGTTTGCCGACAAACAGCAAGCTGGCCTCGCTGTGTTCGAGCACAAAGCGCACATTGGACGCCGCCTCGGTCGGGAAGATGGCCACCGTGGTGTAGCCCGCCATCCAGATCGCCAGTTCAGCCATAAAGAAGTGCGCGCAGTTCTTGGACAAGATGCCAATGCGTGCGCCCGGCGCAAACCCATAGCTTTGCAGGTGCGTGGCCATGCGCCGCGCCTGGTCCATGGTCTGGCCCCAGGTGTAGTCGGCCACTTGGCCTTCGCCCAAGGGCTGGGTCAGAAAGACCGTGTTGGCGATTTGCTTTTCGTGCTCGTAGATGTAATCCAGCATCAGCTTGGGGCTTGTCATGAAATGGTCTCCTTGGAATTTATATTGGGGCTGGCAAGGAACGGATAGTAGTCGCGTTCCTGCGGGCTTTAGGCCGTGCCGACCACGCCGCCGTCGCAGGCAATGGTTTGGCCGACCACATATTCGCCCGCCCGCGAGCACAGGAATATAGCCAGTCCGGCGATGTCTTGGGCAGTTCCCACACGTCCGCTGGGGTTGGATTGGCCGACCTTGTCCCAGTCCACGCCTTCAGTCTCGCCGCCAAAGCCCACACCGGTGCTCAGCATCCAGGTTGGGAAAGGGCCGGGTGCAATGGCGTTGAACAAGATGCGTTCTTTGGTCAGGTGCGTAGCCATGAAGCGCGTCAGGTGGTGCACCGCCGCTTTAGAAGCGCCATACGAAAAGGCGTCAAAAGCCGAGCTTTTGATGCCGTCAATCGAGCCAATGTTGATCACCCGCGCCGGGCTCGCACCCTGCCCCGCCGCGCGCAAGAGCGGTAGCAGCTTTTGCGTCAAAAAGAACACGCCCTTAACGTTGGTGTCCATCACCTTGTCCCAGCCCACTTCGGGAAACTGGTCCAGCGGCGCGCCCCAGGACGCACCGGCGTTGTTCACCAAAATATCGAGCTTTGCTTCGTGCGCGGCGAGTTGCGCTGCCAGGCTTTCCACCCCTGCGAGTTTGGACAGGTCCGCGGGCAGCGCAATGCATTGGCCGCCATAGGTATCGCTCAGGCGCTGGGCGGTGGCTTGGCAGGTTTCTGCCTTGCGCGAAGAGATGTAAACCTTGGCGCCCTGCGACAAAAAGCCGGCCGCGATCATCTCGCCAATGCCACGCGATCCACCGGTGACCAGCGCCGTTTTGCCCTGGATGGAAAAGAGATTTTTAAAGTTGTCGGTCATCGTATTAATCAGGTTAATAATTATTGGGGGGCCTTGAACGCCGCCATGTAGGGCGCCATACGCTTGCCCATTTCGTCGGCCAGCGCTTGCAGGCCGCTCATGGGGCGCACCATCACTTCAAAATCCACGATGCGACCCTCAGCGTCAAACTGGATCAGGTCGATGCCCTTGAGGGCCTTGCCGTTGATCTTGGCACTGAACTCCAACACCACGCTGGTGCCGTCAGCGCCGGCCAGTTCGCGGTGGTAGACAAAGTCTTCAAACACCTGGCTGGCGGCTGTCAAAAACAGCTGCACCACCGGGGCGCTGGCATAGGGCGTGTGCGCCACGGGTGAACGAAACACCGCCTTGGGGTGCAAGATGTCGCCCAACTCGCCCATGTCCTTCTTGGCCATCATGGCGTGCCAGTGCGCAAGAGATTGCGCCACGGCGGGCAAAACTTGCAAGCCTGCGGGCGCGGGCGCAGCTTTGGGCACTTCTTTGGTCGTCTCTTTGGGCAGATTACCCAGCGAGAGCGCCAGTTCGGTGCCTTGTTTGATGGCGTGTTTGGCGTCCAGCTCTGCAGCCTTGAAGGCGCCGCCAATCAGGTGCACGGTGCAGCCCGCAGCCACTAACGCGTCTTGCAGTTCGCGCTGCGGCTCTTGGCCTGCGCACAAGACCACCGTGTCGGCGGGAATCGTCATCTCTTTGTCGCCCACAGTGATGTGCAGGCCCGCGTCGTCCACCCGGCGGTAGGTCACACCGTTGACCATTTCCACCGCGCGGTTCTTGAGAGAGGTGCGGTGGATCCAGCCCGTGGTCTTGCCCAGGCCGTCGCCCACTTTGCCGGCCTTGCGCTGCAGCAGGTACACCTTGCGCGGGCTTTTCTCAATGTGCGCGGCTTGCAGGCCGCCTGCTGTGGAATACGTGGTGTCCACGCCCCACTCTGCAAAGAATTTGGCCTTGTCAAGGCTGGGGCTCACGCCCTCGTGCATCAGGTATTCGGCCATGTCAAAGCCAATGCCGCCCGCACCAATCAACGCCACGGTTTGGCCCACAGCGCATTTGTCGCGGATAACGTCCAAGTAACCCACCACCTTGGGATGGTTAATGCCTTCGATCTCGGGCTTGCGCGGGCTTACGCCCGTGGCCAGCACCACCTGGGTGAAGCCAGCTTTGGTGAGTGAGTCAGCGCTCACCTTGTGGCCCAGCTTGAGTTTGACGCCGGTGAGTTCAATCTGCTTGCCAAAGTAGCGCAGCGTCTCGTAAAACTCTTCTTTACCCGGAATCTGCTTGGCGATGTTGAACTGGCCGCCAATCTCTGTGGCGGCGTCAAACAGCGTTACCTCAAAGCCGCGACGCGCCGCCGTGGTGGCAAAGGCCAGGCCTGCGGGCCCGGCGCCGACCACCGCTACGCGCTCTTTGACCAACGCAGGGGTTTCGATCATCAGCGTCTCGTGGCAAGCGCGGGGGTTGACCAGGCACGAAGTAATCTTGCCGCCAAAGGTGTGGTCCAGACAGGCTTGGTTGCAGCCAATGCAGGTGTTGATCTGGTCCGCCTGGCCCGCAGCGGCCTTGTTGACGAACTCGGGGTCGGCCAAGAAGGGCCGCGCCATAGAAACCATATCGGCCATGCCGTCAGCCAGCACTTGCTCGGCCACCTCGGGCGTGTTGATGCGGTTGGTGGCGATCAGCGGAATGCGCACCTTGCCCTTGAGCTGCTGCGTAACCCAGGCAAATGCGGCGCGCGGCACCTTGGTGGCGATGGTGGGAATGCGCGCCTCGTGCCAGCCAATGCCGGTGTTCAAAATGGTGACGCCGGCGGCCTCCAGGGCCTGGGCGAGTTGCACCACTTCTTCCAGTGTCGAGCCGCCTTCGACCAGGTCGAGCATGGACAGGCGAAAGATCACGATGAAATTGGCACCCACCTTGGCGCGCGTGCGGCGCACGATTTCCAGCGGAAAACGAATGCGGTTTTCGTAACTGCCACCCAAGGCGTCGTCGCGGTGGTTGGTGTGGGCGGCGATAAATTCGTTGATCAGGTAGCCCTCAGAGCCCATGATCTCCACACCGTCGTAGCCCGCGCTTTGCGCCAGCGATGCGGCGCGCACAAAGTCTTCAATGGTCTGCTCTACCTCTTCGGTGGTGAGTGCGTGCGGGCGAAAGGGGTTGATAGGCGCCTTGATGGCGCTGGGCGCCACCAGCTCGGGGTGGTAGGCGTAGCGGCCAAAGTGCAGGATTTGCATGCAAATCTTGCCACCGGCCTCGTGCACGGCCTGGGTCACTACCTTGTGTTTTTCGGCTTCTTCTGGCGTGGTCATGCGGGCGCCGCCGGGCATGGGGCGGGCGCGGTCGTTGGGGGCAATGCCGCCTGTGACCATCAGGCCCACGCCGCCACGCGCGCGCTCGGCATAAAACGCGGCCATGCGCTCAAAGCCGTTCTTGGCCTCTTCGAGCCCGACGTGCATCGAGCCCATCAGCACGCGGTTCTTCAGTGTCGTAAAGCCCAGGTCCAGCGGGCTGAGCATCAAGGGATATGCGGTCATGAAAAACTCTCCAAAAATACCACCAGTTTATGCCGCAGAGCGCGGTGCGGCGCGAGTTTAGGCGAGGGTGGGACTTGTGAAGATTGCTTTAGGCGACAGGAATCGCGCTATTGACGGACACGCCTTTTCATGGGGCCCGATAGATTGCATGTTTGGATTGGCGTGCGCCTCTGGCAACTCGATGCTGCGGCGACGCGGAGCAGGAGTCAAGGAGCTGGTGGTCCCTGTTACGGCGGCTCTTTTTGCCTGCAAAGAGCCATCACCTCAGGGCGAGTCAGACCGCCCCGGGCATGCCGGGACAGCCTGTTTTTTCTATTGCACTTGTGGCGTTTTTTTCACCTGCCGCAAGAAACTGACCAACTGCCAAACTATGAACAAGCCGATCAATGCCAGCAAACTTCCACTGATGGGTCGCGTCAGAAACGAGGTGAAGTCACCGCGGCTGATCAGCAACTGCCGACGGAAATACTCTTCGAGCATCGGTCCAAGAATGAAGCCCAGCATGAGCGGCGCCGCCTCCAGACCAAGGCGCATGAACATATAGCCAATAAAACCAAAAGTGGCAGTAATGTAAACGTCATCGAGGTTGTTGTTTATGCTAAAGGTGCCAATGCAGCAAAAGAACAGGATCGCAGGAAACAGAACGCTGAACGGAATCTTAAATACTGAAAGCCAATAGCGCACCAAGGGC
>CANGHQ010000168.1 GCA_947453585.1 Burkholderiales bacterium
CGCCCGTGTATTGCAACACCGCCACATCATGGGCGTGCAAATCGGGTTTGGCAAAGGGCGACTTGCTGCCTTGGGCCACTGCGGCGTTAAAGCGCACGGCCTGCGGCAGGTCGTAGGCGGGCACCAGCTTTTTGCGTGAACGCACCACGTAGTTCACCAGCGCGCCCTTGAACAGGCCCAACTGGTCGCCCATGGCGCACACCACGATGTGTTTGACCGGCGTGTTGGTCAGGCATTTTTGCAGGGTGCTGGCAAAGTTTTCCAGGATGAAGATGGCTTTGGCGCCCGCGTCCTTGAGCTGGTGCTCCAGCTCGCGCGGGGTGTACAAGGGGTTGACGTTGACCACAACGTAGCCGGCCCGCAAAATGGCTGCCACCGCCACCGGGTACTGCGGCACGTTGGGCATCATGATGGCCACCCGGTCGCCCTTGGCTAATCCCAAGCCCTGCAAATAAGCCGCCACGCTCAGGCTTTGGCGGTCGGTCTGGGCAAAGCTGATGTCCGCGCCCATAAAGCTGTAGGCCACCCGGTTGGCGTACTTGGCAAACGCCTCTTCCATCAACGCAACCAGCGACCGGTACTGCGTGGGATCAATCTCTGCGGGGACGCCCGGCGGGTAAACGGAAAGCCAGGTGGGTGCGGTCATGGGGATGCCTTCACCGCGTCCTATTCAATGGCCTTGACCATGTCTTCGACCACTTTCTTGGCGTCGCCGAACACCATCATGGTTTTGTCCATGTAGAACAGCTCATTGTCCAGCCCGGCGTAGCCTGCGGCCATCGAGCGCTTGTTGACGATGATGGTTTTGGCCTTGTAGGCCTCCAGAATCGGCATGCCATAGATGGCGCTGCCCTTGATGTGGGCAGCAGGGTTGACCACATCATTGGCGCCCAAAATGATGGCCACGTCGGCCTGGCCGAATTCGCCGTTGATGTCCTCCATCTCGAACACCTGGTCGTAAGGCACTTCGGCCTCGGCCAGCAGCACGTTCATGTGGCCTGGCATGCGCCCGGCCACCGGATGGATGGCGTATTTGACGGTAATGCCCTTGGCGGTGAGCTTGGCCGCCAGCTCTTTGACGGCGTGCTGCGCGCGCGCCACTGCCAGGCCGTAGCCGGGAACGATGACCACGGTCTCAGCGTTGCCCAAGACAAAAGCGGCGTCGTCGGCGCTGCCGCTCTTGACGGGGCGTTGCTCGGTGCTGCCGCCGGTCGCAGCGGCAGCGTCGCCGCCAAAGCCACCCAGAATCACGTTAAAGAAAGAGCGGTTCATGGCCTTGCACATGATGTAGCTCAGGATCGCGCCGCTCGAACCCACCAGACTGCCCGCAATGATGAGCATGCTGTTGTTCAGGCTAAAGCCAATGCCCGCTGCCGCCCAGCCCGAATAGCTGTTGAGCATGGACACCACCACCGGCATGTCGGCCCCGCCAATGGGAATGATGATGAGCACGCCCATGACAAAGGCCAGCGCCAGCATGGCAAAAAACGCCCACCACGCGCCATTGGCCATAAAGCACAGGCCCAGTCCCAGCGTGGTCAGGCCCAGCACCAGGTTGAGTTTGTGCTGGCCGACAAACTGCACCGGCGCGCCCTGGAACAGGCGGAACTTGTACTTGCCGGAGAGCTTGCCAAAGGCAATCACCGAGCCGCTGAAGGTAATGGCGCCGATGGCCGCACCCAGGAACAGCTCAAGCCGATTGCCCGCAGGAATTGGAGCGCCTTTTTCCAGCCCGTGCAAGAGTGCGCTGGGCTCGGCCACGGCCGCCACGGCAATGAACACCGCCGCCAGACCGATCATGCTGTGCATGAAAGCGACCAGCTCGGGCATCTTGGTCATCTCGACGCGCTGCGCCATCACGGTACCGACGGTGCCGCCCACCAGCAAGGCGCCCAGCACCCAGCCCAGACCGGTAAAGCCGTCTTGGCCCATGTGGGTGGCGAGCTTGTAAATCAGGGCGGCGGTGGTCACGGCAGCCACGGCCATGCCGATCATGCCGAACACGTTGCCGCGAATCGAGGTGGTCGGGTGCGACAAGCCCTTGAGCGCCTGGATAAAGCAGACGCTGGCAAACAAATACAAAAGGGTGACGAGGTTCAGGCTCATTGCGCACCCTCCTTCGCGGCGACTTTTTTCTCTTTCTTCCTGAACATCTCCAGCATGCGCCGGGTGACCATGAAGCCACCAAACACATTAACTGCCGCCAGCGCTACGGCCAACACGCCCATGGTTTTACCCAGCGTGGTCTCGGTCAGCGCAGCCGCCAGCATGGCGCCCACGATCACAATGGCCGAAATGGCGTTGGTCACCGCCATCAGCGGCGTGTGCAGCGCGGGCGTGACCGTCCAGACCACGTGGTAGCCCACGTAAATGGCCAGCACAAAGATGATCAGGTTCAGTATAGTGGGGGATACAACTTCCATTTTTCTTCCTAGTAAATTGGGGTCAGATTCCAATTATTTGCGCTTAACGGCGCCGTCTTGCGTCATCAGGCAGGCAGCCACGATGTCGTCTTCGAGGTCCACCTTGAACTGGCCGTCTTTGGTCAGCACCAGCTTCAAAAAGTCCAGCACATTACGGGCGTACAAGGCAGAAGCGTCCGCCGCCACCAGGGCCGCGAGGTTGGTTTCACCCACCAGCGTGACGCCGTGCTTGACCACGGTTTTGCCGGCTTCGGTGAGCACGCAGTTGCCACCCACGCCGTCGGCGGCTTTACCAGCGGCAATGTCGATGATCACCGAGCCCGGCTTCATGCTCTTGACCATATCTTCGGTCACCAGCACGGGGGCTGCGCGACCAGGAATCAGGGCAGTGGAAATCACCACGTCAGCCAGCGCCACGCGCTTGGCGACTTCGGTCTTTTGCCGGTCCAGCCAGCTTTGTGGCATCGGGCGGGCATAGCCGCCCACGCCCACAGCCGCTTCTTTTTCTTCGGGCGTGTCGTAGGACACTTCAATAAATTTGCCACCCAAGGATTCGATTTGTTCCTTGACGCTGGGGCGCACATCGGACGCCTCAATCACCGCGCCCAGGCGCTTGGCCGTAGCAATGGCCTGCAAACCCGCCACGCCCACGCCCAAAATCACCACGCGCGCGGCCTTGACGGTGCCCGCCGCAGTCATGAGCATGGGGAAGAAGCGCTGGTACTTGTCGGCGGCAATCATCACCGCCTTGTAGCCCGCGATATTGGCCTGGCTCGACAGCACGTCCATGCTTTGGGCCCGGGTGGTGCGCGGCGCGGCTTCCAGGGCAAAGCTGGTCAGACCGGCGCCAGCCATGCGGGCCAGGCCATCGGCGTCAAAGGGGTTGAGCATGCCCACCAAGGCGGCGCCCGAAGCCATGTGCGACAACTCCTCGGCGCTGGGCGATACCACCTTGAGAACCAAGGGGCTCGCCAGAGCGGCGGCGGCATCGCAGATTTCGGCGCCTGCGGCCACATAGGCCTCGTCGGTGACGCTGGCACGCACGCCGGCGCCGGATTGCACCCGCACCGCGTGGCCTTGGGCGATGAGTTTTTTCACCGTTTCGGGGGTAACGGCGACACGGGTTTCACCCGCCGCAGTCTCGGCAGGTACGCCTATTTGCATGGAATCGCTCCTGGGATATGGGTCAATAACTGTCGTCAAGCTTACATTAATTCCAAGGCCGTTCTGAGGGGGTATAAACCCGAAGCATGCTGGTGAAAAACAGTGTGCTGCCTTGGCCTGGCCGCTTGGCCAGACGCAGACCAAAAATCCCGATTTACGCGCCTGGCGGTTTGGGCAAACTCAGCTCGACCGTCGCAGGGCCTTGCAGCGCGCTGCCGATCTTGGCGCCGCGCGCAGATACCGACTGCAGCACCTGGCCTTCGCCGATGGCCGAACCCACGGTGTAGGCCTTGGGCGGCGCGCCGCCTACCACGAGCAAGGCGTAGCCTTTGCCCACCGGGCCGGCCACCACGCCGAGCAGTTGGTACTGGGTGCTGGTGGTTTCTGCGGGCTTGGATTGCAGCGCAAGGTCACCACCCAAAGCGCGCGCCAGGTCTTTGGCGTCCGGCACGGTGGGGCCGGCAAGGACAGACGCCGCTTGGGTCCGCTGCCCCGCCACACCAGCCACGCCCAAGGCCCAGTACGCTGCGCTCGCAGCGGCCAGCAGCGCCGTCAAAAACGTGGCCAGGTAAAGCGCCCAGGGGCGGGGGAAAGCGTGAGACATCGTCGGATTATGGGGGAACATGGCGCTCTCACAGAGCGCACCGCCCCGCGCTTGGCTTGACCCAACGCGCGGGAACATGCCTTGATTTCTGGCTAAACTGACCTTCACCCTAAAAACGGCGGCCCTTAGAGGCAGCGCAGCACATGATCCATTCAACTTTTCAGCCGATTTCGTTGCGCGGCCGCGCCATGGCGCGCCTGCAGAAAGGCTTCACCCTCATCGAGCTGATGGTGGTGCTGCTCATCATCGGCGTGCTGGCCGCGCTCATCGTGCCCAATGTGCTGGACCGGGCAGACGACGCCAAGG
Source organism: Burkholderiales bacterium (assembly GCA_947453585.1). Taxonomy (GTDB): domain Bacteria; phylum Pseudomonadota; class Gammaproteobacteria; order Burkholderiales; family Burkholderiaceae_C; genus Allorhodoferax. The sequence continues at coordinate 4,498 of CANGHQ010000168.1, forward strand.
TCACCGCCGCCAAGACCGACGTCAGCAACCTGATGCAAGCGCTCAAGCTTTACCGCCTTGACAACAGCCGCTACCCCACGGCCGAGCAAGGCTTGCCCGCGCTGGTGAGTAAGCCCACCACCGAGCCGGTGCCGCCCAACTGGAAGAAAAACCTCGACCAGCTGCCCAACGACCCCTGGGGCAAGCCCTATGTGTACCTGAACCCCGGCGTCAAGGGCGAGATTGACGTCATGTCCTTCGGCGCCGACGGCCAGTCAGGCGGCGAGGGCAAAAATGCCGACATTGGCAGCTGGCAGCCCTAGGGCCCGCCGCCTGCGCGCCTGGCGCAGAAGCGACGCCGCTTGCTCTGCGCACCGCCCGGTAGCCATGCGCAGCCACCGGGGCCAGCGCGGCTTTACCCTGCTGGAACTGCTGGTGGTAATGGCCATCGTGGCCATCGCCTCGGCCGGCGTGGTGCTCACCCTGCGCGACAGCAGCGCCTCTGAACTGGAACGCGACGCCCAGCGCCTGGCCGCCGTGCTGGAATCGGGCCGCGCCCAGTCGCGTATGCAGGGCACGCCGGTGACCTGGCGCGCGGTGCCCGGCGGCTTTGTGCTTGAAGGCCTGAACCCGCCCCTGCCACCCCAAGCCTGGCTGAGCGCCGACACCACCGTGGGCGCCGTGCTGCGTCCACCGGCGCCCGGCGCGCTTAACACCAACACCGCAGAC
>CANGHQ010000169.1 GCA_947453585.1 Burkholderiales bacterium
AGCGTTTGCGCAAGGCCACGCCCGTGCTGGACGCGACGGATGACGTATTCACCAACCACATCCACGCCGACGACCTGGCCCGCGCCTGCGTGCTGGCACTATGGCGCGGCAAACCGCAGCGCGCTTACAACGTCAATGACGACGCCAGCCTGAAGATGGGCGACTACTTTGACGCAGCGGCTGCGCTCTATGGCTTGCCGCTGCCCCCTCGCATCAGCCGCGCACGCGCAGCGGTGGAAATGGGGGCGATGCAGCTGAGTTTCATGTCCGAGTCCCGGCGCATGGTCAATGCGCGCATGAAGCAGGAGCTGGGGTTGCGCCTGCGCTATGCCAGCGTGCTAGACGGCTTGGCGGCTGGGCTTCAGGCGCCGACGTCTTCGCCCGGGCTGACGGCACGATCCCGGTAGGCCCAGACCAGCGCGCGCCAGACCAACCAGCTGCAGGCCCAGGTAATGGGCGCGGCCCACAAGGCGTCGCTCAGCCAGTGCGCCATGTCGGCCATGCGCGAGAAACCAATTAGCACGCCAGCGGTGCAGCCCGCCAGCGCCCAGGCGCGCCTGCGCCGAGGCTGCACCAGCATAAGCGAGGCAAAAAAGAAGCCGCACGCCACATGGCCGCTGACAAAAGAACAGTTGTTGTCGCACTGGTCGGTGACCACGCCGGCGCGGGTGAACTGCTGGGTGCCACCAAAGTTTTGCACCTCATAGGGGCGCGCGCGCTGCCAGTTGTCCTTGAAACCAGCGTTGACCAAAAGGCCTGGCCCAAGCGCCCCCGAGAGGATAAAAAACGCCAGCGGCAGGCGCCATTGCTTCCAGCGTGGGCGCCATGTAGCCAGCGCCCAAGCGCCGATTGCCACAAAGATCAGGCCCCGGAAAAAGGCGGGAATGTAGAGGTTGATGGCTTGCACCCACCACCAGTCTTTGATCTGCACCTGTCCTTCTGGCGGTGCAAACCATTGGGCGGCGGCCAGATCCAGCGCGGGCCAGGCGGTGGGCACCAAGGCCAGGCCGGTCAGGGCCAGCGTCAGGACCAGGTAAAGGCGTGGCGCGGCGGTACTTGTCTGGGAAGGAACTGTTGGTTGCATGGGGGCTTCAAGCCGGGGGCAGTGACATAAGTGCGGGTGTGGCGGGTGCTTGACTGGTGGTCTGGATTATCCATGGCGTTCCTGGGGCGGCGTTCTGCCTAGGGCGTCCGGTGCCATCGTGCAACGCGCGGGCCGATTGTGTTGCGCCTCAGTAAAGTTGCCCGTACCTGTCAACAGCCGCGCCAATCGCACCGTTACGGAGGAACAACTTCGAAGGACGAGCCATGAAACGAATGATTGCAGCGGCGTTGGGACTGTGCGCCTTGCCCGGTGTTTGGGCACAGGACATGGGTCGGGTCCTGTCATCCACCCCGGTGGTGCAGCAGGTGGCGATGCCCCGCCAGGTGTGCAGCAACGAGCAAATCAGCTACCAGGGGCCCAACAGCGGCGCTGGTGCCTTGATAGGCGCCATTGCAGGCGGCGCCTTGGGCAACGCCACGGGTGGGCGGGGCGCGGGGCGCGCTGCGGCAACTGCCATAGGGATGGTGGGTGGCGCGGTGTTGGGCGACCGATTGGAAGGCCCTGCGCCCGAGCGCAGCGAGATCGTGCAACGCTGTGGCGTGCAAAACTTTTACGAGAACCGCACGGTGGGCTACAACGTGGTTTATGAGTTTGGCGGACGCCAATACGCGGTGCAGATGCCCAACGATCCGGGCCCGACCATTGCGATACAGGTGTCGCCCTTGGGCGGGGGCTTGGCCCCACAGGCGCCACCGGTGGCCTTTGTGGAGCAACCCGCGACCAACTACGTCACCGTACCAGTAGCACGCACGTACTACCGGCCGTTTTACTATCCCCCAGTGATCGTGCCATTTGGCTTTTATGGCCAGGGCTATGGTCACGGCCATTTCAGGGAGAATGAGCGCTCGCACTGGTAAGTGCTGGCCCCACACCGGGGCGGGTGTTCAGGATTCGGTGACTTCGGGGCGGGTCAATGGCCCTGCGCCGCTAAAGCGGTCCAAGGCCAGATAAAGCACCGGCGTAATAAACAGCGTAATCGCCTGCGAAAACACCAGGCCACCTGCTACGGCCAGGCCCAAGGGCTGGCGCAGTTCTGCCCCGGCACCTACGCCCAAGGCAATTGGCAGCGCACCCACCAGCGCCGCCATGGTGGTCATCATGATGGGGCGAAAGCGCAGCACGCAGGCGGTGCGAATCGCATCATGCGGCGTCATGCCCTGGTGGCGCTGGGCCTCCAAGGCAAAGTCGATCATCATGATCGCGTTCTTCTTGACGATGCCGATCAAGAGCACAATGCCGATGGTGGCGATCAGCGTCAGATCCTGGCCAAACAACATCAGCGTGGCCAGCGCGCCCACGGCCGCCGAAGGCAGACCGGCCAAAATCGTGATGGGGTGGATATAGCTCTCGTACAGCACGCCGAGCAGCACATAAATCACCACCAGTGCGGCAATCACCAAAATCAGCTGGCTGCCCTGTGAGCTTTTGAACACGGCCGCGTCGCCACCATAGGTGGAAATGATGCTGCTGGGCATCTGGATCGCGTCGCGCGCGGCGTCAATCTTGCCCGTGGCGTCGCCCAGGGCCGCACCGGGTGCGAGATTGAAGGACACGGTGACCGCCTGTAACTGGCCCACGTGGTTGATGGCGGTGGGGCCCACGCTGCGCTCCACGGTGGTAAAGCTCGACAGCGGCACCAGCGTGCCAAAGCTAGAGCGCACGTAAATGCCCGAGAGCGCCGACTCGTCGAGCTTTGCCTCGGGCGCGACTTCCATGATCACCTGGTAGCTGTCGGTGGGCAGGTAGATGGTGGAGACCTGGCGCTCGCCAAAGGCGCTGAAAAGCGCCGAACGGATACCCTCGACGGATACGCCCAGGCTGTTGGCGCGGTCGCGGTCAATATTGAGCTGGGCTTGCAGCGCGCGCAGTTGGGCGTCGCTGGTCACATCGCGAAAAATCGGGTCGGCACGCATGCGTTCCTGCAGCTTGCCAGCCCAGGTGTTGAGCTCGTCCGCCTTGATGCTTTGCAGGATGTACTGGAACTGCGCTTTGCTCGGGCGTCCGCCGAGTTGCAGGTTTTGCACCGGGCGCATGAACACATTGATGCCGGCCACCCCACGCAGCTTTTTGCGCAGGCCTTCGATGACCTGTTTCATGGGCAGGCGCTGGCCTGTGGGTTTGAGGCTGACAAACATGCGCCCCGAGTTTTGCGCGTTGTTACCGCCGTTGAAGGAGCTCACGGCGTTGACATTGGCGTCTGCGCGGATGATGGCGGCAGCGCGTTCTTGCAGCGCCACCATGGCGGAAAAGGAAATGTCTTCGCTGCCTTCGGTGGAAACCTGGATCTGGCCAATGTCTTCTTCAGGAAAAAAGCCCTTGGGGATCACGCTGACCAAGTAAAAAGTGGCCACAAAGGTGCTGGCCGCGAGCAGCAAAATAGTCTTGCGGTGGCCCAGCGCCAAGTCCAGCACGCGGCTGTAACCGCGCAGCGTGGCGTCAAAGCCGCGCTCGAACAAACGCACCAGCGCGCCGGGGGCTTTTTTGTGCGCGTCGTCGGTCAAAAAGCGCCCGGCCAGCATGGGCACCAGCGTAAGCGACACAAAGGCCGACACCACAATGGCCAGACTCACCACCACGGCGAATTCGTGGAACAAGAGGCCAATCACGCCGGGCATGAAAAAGATGGGGATGAACACCGCGATCAGAGATGTAGAAATTGACACGATGGTGAAACCCACCTCGCGCGCGCCCACCAGCGCGGCTTGGAAGGGTTCTTCACCGTTTTCCACGTGGCGGATGATGTTCTCCAGCACCACAATGGCGTCGTCCACCACCAGGCCCACGGCCAGCGTCAGGCCCAAGAGCGAAATATTGTCCAGGCTGTAGGACATGCCCCACAACAACGCCACTGCGCCCATGAGCGAAATGGGCAAAGACAGGGTGGGAATGGCCGTGGCCACAAAGCGGCGCAGGAACAAAAAGATCACCAGCACCACCAGCACGATGGTGCCAATGAGCGTGAGCGAAACATCATGCAGCGCGTCGCGCACCGAGACCGAGCGGTCGTTAATCGGCGTCATGCCCACCGACTGGGGCATCTGCGCCTGCATGGCCGGCATGGCGGCACGCACTGCGTCCACCACCCGCACCGTGTTGGCGCCGGGTTGGCGCTGGATGGCGATGGTGATGGAGTTTTCCCCGTTGAGCGTGGCCCAGCTCTTGTAGGTCTCCACGCTGTTTTCGACCTTGGCGATGTCTTTGAGGCGCAGCGGCACGCCGCCTTTGGCGCTGATAATCAGGTTGCCAAAGTCGGAGGCGGTCTTGAGCTGTTTGTTGGCTTGAAGTACCAGGGTTTGCTTGGGTCCGTCCAGGGTACCGACTGGGGTGTTGACGTTGGCGGCGCGCAGTGCGGCGCTTACTTCGTCAAGGCTGATGTTGCTGGCCACCATGGCGTCGGGCTTGACGCGCACGCGTACCGCAAAGCGCTTGGCGCCATAGATATTGACCTGGGCGACGCCGTCGATGGTGGAAAAGCTCGGTGAGATCAGGTGCTCGGCGTAGTCTTGCAAATCAGCCGGCGACAGCGAGGGCGATGTCAGCGCAATCAAAAGCACTGGCGCATCTGCCGGGTTGACTTTGCGATAGGACGGCGGCGATGTCATGTCCTGCGGCAAAGAACGCTGGGCCCGCAGGAGCGCGGCTTGCACGTCCACGGCCGCTGCGTCCACATTGCGGCCTTCTTCAAATTCGAGGGTGAGCGAGGTACTGCCCAGGGTGCTGCTTGAACTGATGGTTTTGAGACCGGGCACGGTCTGGAATTGCTTTTCCAGCGGCAGCGCCACCGAACTGGCCATGGTCTCAGGGTTGGCGCCGGGCAGGGTGGCTGCCACGTTGATGACGGGCGTGTCGTAGCTGGGCAGCGCCGCAATCGGAATATTTTGCAGCCCCAAAACACCTGCGCCAACGATGGACAGGTTCAGCAGCACCGTCATCACCGGACGGCGGGTGAACAGTTCTGAGAAGTTCATGGTGCGCTGCGCGATGAGGCGCCTGCAGGCGCGGGTCCAGATGCAGGAGCGCTAGCTGCGGCGGAGGCCGATGCCCCAGACTTGG
>CANGHQ010000170.1 GCA_947453585.1 Burkholderiales bacterium
ATCCACTTGGACAACTGCATGCCCACGATCCACTGCGCCGCGCCCTGGCTGATGTGCAAATGGCTCATGACGTAGCTGTAGAGCAGCGACATGCCGATGATGAGCATCAGCATGGTTGACTCTTTGAGCGTGCTCGACAGGAGCGGCGCCACGTCTTTCGGGCGCCACAGGCCATAGACCACGGCCACCAGCCCCAGCGCCATCAGGCCACCCAGGCCGGCTGTCTCGGACGGGGTGGCAAAGCCACCGTACAAGGCCACCATCACGCCCAGCAGCAAGACCAAAAAGGGCAGCACGCGTGGCAGCATCTCGACTTTTTGCGCCAGCGTGAAATGCTCGACTTCGAGGTAGGCGGACTTGGGGCCACCGCCCTCGTACACCGCCAACGCCTGCTTGTATTCCTTGCGGGCACGTGCCACGGCGTAGCCCGCAAACAGACCCACCAGCAACATGCCCGGGCCAATGCCGGCCAGAAACAGGCGACCCAGCGATTGTTCGGCCGCCACGGCGTACAGAATCATCACGATCGAAGGCGGCAGCAAAATGCCCAGCGTGCCGCCCGCTGCGATGATGCCCGCCGCAAAACCGGGCGAGTAACCGCGCCGGCGCATCTCCGGAATGCCCGCCGAACCAATGGCCGAACAGGTGGCCGGAGATGATCCGGCCATGGCCGCAAACAGCGCACAGGCAAACACATTGGCAATGCCCAAGCCGCCGGGCACCTTGTGCAACCAGGCGTGAATAGCCGAATACAAATCCTGGCCCGCACGCGATTTGCCAATGGCCGCGCCCTTCATGATGAAGAGCGGAATGGACAAGAGGGTGATGGAGGCCATTTCTTCGTACACGTTTTGCGCCACCGTGTCCAAAGACGAGGCCGGCATGAAGAAATACATAAATGTGACGGCCACCGTGCCCAGCGCAAAGGCAATCGGCATGCCAGAGAACATCACCAAGAGGGTGGCCGCGCCGTAGGACAGGCCGATTCCGAGTTCGCTCATGCTGCAGCTTTCTGAACTTCACCGCCGCTCAGGCGCACGGCAGATTGGAGAATAAGTTGGATGGCCAGCAGGCTCATGCCCGCAGCCATCAGCGAATAGGGAATCCACAAGGGCGGTGCAAAGCTGCTCGAAGTGGTTTGGCCTTCGGTCCAGGCCTCATGGAACAGGGCCCACGATTTCCAGGAATAAAAGCTGCAAAACAAGGCAGACACCACGTCCACCAGCACCAGACGCACCCGGTTCACGCCCGCAGGCAACAGAGTAGCCAGCGCTTCAATGCCGACGTGGCCGCGCAGCGACTGCACATAAGCCGCCGTCATAAAAGTGGCGCCCACCAGCATGAAGACCGAAGCCTCGTCCTGCCAATCGGTCGAGGATTTCAGAAAGTAGCGCGTAACCACCGAATAGGTCAGCACCGCTGCGGTAAGGAGCAGCGCCACCATGGACACGCGCAGCACCAGGCGGTTGAGCGCGTCCAGGGCCGCGCTGAAAAACGCCAGCGCCGCATTGCGCGGCACCCATTCGCCGGGCTTGGCCGCGCCCTCGAGTTCGAAACCGTGGCTCACAGCGTCTGCTCAGCCAGTGCCAGCAGCTTGGCGCTGCCTGCGTTTTTGGCGGCGTAGTCTTTCCAGGCGGTTTCGCGCGCCAGGTCTTGCCATTTTTTAATAGCAGCGGGATTCAAATCGACCACGGTGGCGCCGGCCTTTTTGTAGACATTGGCCACTTCCACGTCGTCTTTTTTGGCTTCGTCCTGCGCAAATTTTTCCATCTCGGCGCCCACGGCCATGATGGCGTCGCGCTGGGCCTGGGGCAGGGCGTCAAAAATTTGCTTGGACATCATGAGCGGCTCAAACATGAACCAGTAAGCACCAGCGCGCCCCGTGGTCAGCGCCTTGGCCACTTCTTCCAGGCGGAAGGAGATAAAGGACGTGCTCGATGTCATGGCCGCATCCATGGCGCCGGTTTGCATGGCGGCATAAATTTCATTGGACGGCAGACTCACCACCGAGGCGCCAGCTTCTTTAAGAATCATGTCCACTTCGCGCGAACCGCCACGTACTTTCATGCCCTTGGCGTCTTCAGGGTTGATGATGGGCTTGCCGCGCGATGCCACGCCGCCCGCCTGCCAGATCCAGCTGATGAGCACAATGCCTTTTTCCTGCAGCACATGGCTAAGCTCAGCACCCACGGGCTTGGTTTTCCAACCATAAGCCTGGGCGTAAGAAGTCACCAAACCGGGCATAAGGCCAATGTTGACTTCGGGAATTTCGCCTCCGGCGTAGGACAGCGGAATCAGCGCCATGTCCAGCGCGCCTTTGCGCATGGAAGAAAACTGCGCGTTGGTCTTCATCAGCGAAGAGCCGGGGTAAATCTCAAACTTCAACGCGCCCTTGGTGCGTTTTTCCACTTCAGCGGCAAATTTGCGCACCAGGCGGTCACGGAAATCGCCCTCGGTCAAGGTTCCACCGGGGAACTGGTGCGAAATTTTCAGCGTGGCGGTTTGGGCCTGAACGGCCGAAAAAGGCAGGGCGCCGAGCGTCAGGGCACCGGCGGCTTGTAGCAGATTGCGTCTTTTCATGGATAGTCTCCTCAGGTCTGGCAAACAAAAGATCACGTCTTGCGCAGCAGTCTTGGCGCAGCGTGGGTTGGAGCAGACGCTCTGAGGCATCCTTCTTGTATGCGCAGATTCTATTTAATGTATTTTTTGTTTGCATCAGGGAATACCCTTAGGCGAATCATTGAATACCTTTGGCTATACTTGCGCCATGAAAATTTCTGACGTGCTGCGTGAAAAAATCGAAGAACAAATCGCCACCGGTGAGCTGCCACCCGGCAGTACGCTGGACGAAGCCGCGCTGGTGGAGGCCCATGGCGTATCACGCACGCCAGTGCGCGAGGCCCTGATTCAGCTGGCGGCAGAGGGGCTGATCGAAATGCGGCCCCGCCATGGCGCGGTCGTCACCAGCATTGGCCCTGGGCGCCTGATTGAAATGTTTGAAGTAATGGCCGAACTGGAGTCCATGTGCGGTCGGCTGGCGGCCCGCCGCATGAGTGTGGGTGAGCACAAGATGCTGGCAAAGGCCCACGAAGACTGCGAAAAAGCGCGCGCCGCACAAGACCCAGACGCCTATTTCTATGCCAACGAGCAGTTTCACGCTGCCATTTATGCCGGTAGCCACAACCAGTTCCTGAGCGAGCAAGCCCAGCAACTGCATCGCCGCCTGCGCCCTTACCGGCGGCTGCAGCTGCGGGTGCGCGACCGCATGGGCAGCTCCTATACCGAGCACGCCGCCATTGTTCAGGCCATTACCAGCGGCGACTCGCAAGCCGCATCGGTCGCATTGCACGGCCACATCGTGGTCCAAGGCGAGCGCTTCGGGGATCTGCTGGCTTCTTTGGAAGAACTGACCGCATCTGCCGTTTAAAGCGGCGACTCCAGGGGCTAAAGCGTGGCGATGTCGCGCATTCTCTGCGGCAATTCCACCGCTTTTTGGCTCGGAAAATCCACCCACACCACGGTGGCGCCCCCGGCGGCGCTGACCACGCCCGGCTGATCGGCACGCTCCATGGTTCCCCAGGTCTCAAAAGTCGTGCGCGCCGGGTCGCTCACATAAATCTTCACCCGCACGTCGCCCGGGTATTCGAGCTGCTTGTAGAAGTTGCAAAACGCGTTCAGGATCACGGGGCCTTGGCCGCTCGGATCAGGTTCGCAGCCCACCGAGCGCATCCAGTCGATACGCGCGGTTTCCAGGTAGCGAAAGTAAACGTTGTTGTTGACATGGCCCATGGCGTCCATGTCGCCCCAGCGGATGGTCAAGTCCATCTCGAAGACCAGTTTTTTGTTGTCGGGGATGAGGATGCGCATGGGATGGGTCCGAGGGGGAGAAGGTGCAGTAAGGGCGTGGCGGTGGCCGCTTATTACTTGCCACCGGCGAGCGGGCAGTTTCTCACGAAAAAAACCGATTGGCGCTGGGGGGGGCGACAGGAAAAGGCGGCCCTTGGATAGCCGCGTCGCAAAAATTCTAGTTTGAAGGCCGTTTGTGTCAGGCGCCTAGGGCGTGCGCCAACGCGTGAACCGACTCAACCCGCTGGCAAAAAACCGGGCAACAAACCTGGGGTAGCCCTTTTGGTGCAGCTTGTCGATGACCAAAGTACGCATATCGTCCAGCGTCATGCCCGGGCTGATGAACTTCCCGTCCGCGTAGCAGTAGCTGCAATAGTCTGTGCTGACCGAGCCGTCCGCCCGGGTACCGCCGCCCTTGGGATCGGCTTTGAGCGGCATGCCGCAGCTTTGGCACTTTCCTTTTGTGTTCATGGGAGGCTCCCTGTCGATGCAGAGTGCCAGTTTGCGCTAGAGCGCCCCCATCCCGGTGTGACAAGCCACACAAATCTTGTTTTTGTCGGGATCGCGGAAGTAGGTGCCGTAGTAGTTGGGGTGGTACTCGGGCCGCAAACCGGGGGCGCCTTCGCTCGAGCCGCCGTGGGCCAAGGCGACGGTGTGCGCAGCATCCACCGCCGCCCGCGTGGCGGCATTGAAGGCCACCATTTGTCCATTTCCGGCTCCATGAGCCTGGCCGTCAAAGGGGTGGCAAATGACGAAATAGGGGCGGGACTGGCTCTCGCTGTGCCAGCCAGCCCACGGTTTGGCTTCGTCGCAAAACCGCTGCTCCAGGCCCAGTACGTCCATGAGCGCGGCATAAAAGCGGTGGGCGCGTTTGAAGTCGGTAACGCTGACGAAGATGTGGGAGAACATTGAGGCGCCCTCAGGACTGCGTCATTGCGTGCGTCCGAAGCCAGTCTTTCAGCGCGGCGTCAATGCGCGTCTGCCAACCCGCCCCGTCGGCCTTGAAGGCCTGCACCACATCGGGCGACAGGCGTATGGTGGTGGAAACCTTGGGTGCAGTTTTCAAGGAGCCCGCAGGGCGCCCCGCACGGCGCGCCACGATTTGCGCCGCCGTGGTCACGCGTCCCTCGCCTCGCTGCGCCTGGTCAAGTGAGCGCAATACTGCAGCCTCGAACTCAAGGACCTCTGGGTCTGTCGATGATTTAGTTTTTCCCATTGAAACGCTCCCGCAATTGCACTAAAAATTCAGGCCGCAAGTTATCAACCTTGGCCTTGGCTTACACCAGCAACAAAACAA
>CANGHQ010000171.1 GCA_947453585.1 Burkholderiales bacterium
AAAGCCCTTGGAAACGCTGGGCGCCGAAGAGCGCTTTATTTCAATCACCCAGGTGGCGCTATTGCGAAATTCCAGTACCAGATCGACCTCGGCGCCGTGGCCGGTGCGGTAGTAGCTGGCTTGCGCCTGCGGGGCTGCAGCAATGAGCTGCTCGATGACAAAACCCTCCCAACTGCCCCCGGCCACCGGGTGGCCCAGCACCGCGTCCAAGTGGGGCAGTCCCAGCAGCGCGTGCACCAGGCCGCTGTCGCGCACGTAGACCTTGGGCGCGCGCACCAGGCGCTTGCTGCTGCTGCCGCTCCAGGGCATCAGGCGGCGCACCAGCATCAGGTCGCAAAGCAAATCGATATAGCGGCCCACGGTCTGGCCGCTGATGGCCAGCGCGCCCGCCAGCCGGGACTGGTCTAGCAGCTCGCCCTGGTTGTGCGCCAGCATGGTCCACAAGCGGCGCAAGGTGGTGCTGGGAATGCGTGGCCCCAGTGCGGGAATGTCTTTTTCTAGGTAGGTGGCAATAAAGGCGTCGCGCCAGGCCAGGCTGGCGCTGTCGTCAGCGGCCAGCCACGCCAGCGGAAAGCCGCCGCGCACCCACAAGTCGTTCAGCGTTGTGGCACTCGCCTGGGCGTCCACCACTTCGCGCGCCTGAAAGGGCGTGAGCTCTAGCGTGGCCACCCGCCCGGCCAGGCTTTCGCTGCTTTGCTGCAGCAGCACGCCGCTGGCCGAACCCAAAAGCAAAAACTGGCTACTGGCCTCGCCTGCGCGGCGGCGCTGGTCAATCACGCCGCGCAGCACCGCAAACAGGCCGGGCATGCGCTGCACTTCGTCCAAGATCACCAACTGGTTTGGATGGGCCAAAAAGAAGCCTTCTGGGTCGTCAAGCTGGCGCTGGGCCGATGGCAGCTCCAAGTCCAGGTAAATGGCGTTGCTGCGCGCGGCCTGTTCGGCAAACGCCAGCGTGGTTTTGCCGCACTGGCGCGGCCCGAGCAGCACCACGGCGGGGAATTGTGCGAGCAAGGTGCCGAGGGCGGCCTGGGCTTGGCGATTTTTCATCCGTGCATTTTATCCATTGAATAGAAAATTTGCACGGTTAAATATTGGCTGAGCCCGCTACAGAGAATTTTGCTACCCGCCGGTTTGCGGGCCGCTGAGCCCTTACACTTCGCAGCTCACCGGGGGTGTCAGGCACAAGCCAGACTGAGAAATACCCCATGAACCTGATCTGGGTAATGCCAGCGTAGGAAGCGTGATGGGTAAAGATGCCGTGCGTTCTGGGGGCTTTTTTCGTTTCATGGGTCCGGGCTGGATTTTTTTGAAACGCTAAGGAGCACATCCATGAAGTACGGCATTTTTTCTTTGTCCCGTCGCAGCGCCAGCGCGCTGCTGGTGGCGTCCACTTTGGGTCTTGCCGCTCCGGTGGCTTTTGGGGCAGACGCGGCGCCCGAGTTGCGCTTGCTCACCCACAGCTCGTTTGGCGTGCCCAAACCGCTCTTGGCCCAGTTTGAAAAAGACGCCGGTGTCAAGCTGCGCATTACCAAAGCGGGCGACGCGGGCGAGATGCTCAACAAACTCATCCTCACGCGCAAGGCGCCGATTGCCGACGTGGTGTTTGGCATTGACAACACCCTGGCCGCCAAAGCGCTGGCCGCCGACGTGCTGGACGCCTATGCCGGCGCTGCCGCGCAGCGCCCTTCCGCCGTGGGCTTGCCCGCGCCGCTGGTGCCGGTGGACTACGGCTACGTAACGCTGAACTACGACAAAACCTGGTTTGCCAAGCGTTCCGTGGCCTTGCCCAAAACGCTGGAAGACCTTGCCCAGCCCGGCGCTTCTAAGCTGCTGGTGGTGCAAAACCCGGCCACATCAAGCACCGGCTACGCCTTTTTGTTGGCAACCATTGGTGCGTTGGGTGAAGAAAAAGCCTTTGACTGGTGGGCCCGCATGCGCGAAGGTGGCGTCAAAGTGGCCAAGGGTTGGAGCGAATCGTATTACGTGGACTTTTCTAACGCGACTGGCGGCTCTTACCCGCTGACCGTGAGCTACGCCAGCAGCCCAGCGGCCGAGGTGTTTTACAGCAAGACCAAAATCAACGAGCCGCCCACCGGCAGCCTGAGCGTGCCCGGCGCGGTGTTCCGCCAGGTCGAAGGCGTGGCCTTGGTCAAGGGCGGCCAGGCGCGTGAAGCGGCCGAGAAGTTCATCGAGTTCATGCGCTCGCCCGAGGTGCAAAAGCAAATGCAAACCGAGATGTGGATGTTCCCGGTGGAAGCCGGTGTGGCCCGCGCCGAGGTGATGAAGTTTGCCCCCGAGCCCGCCAAGTTTGACACCCCCAGCGACAAAGACATCGCCGACAAGGGCGCCGCCTGGGTGGCGCGCTGGACCAAGGTGGTGTTGAAGTAAACGTACTTCCGTCACCGCATGACCGCAAAACCGCTGTGCTGATCGGCCCCGCCCTGCGTTCCCCTCGCTGGCTGGCGCTCGCACCCCTCGCTTTTATGCTGGTGGTGCTGGTCGCGCCGGTCTTGCGCCTGATGGGGGAGGCGGTGTCGGACGGTGTCGGGCCCTTGGCGTCTGGCTTGGACGCCAGCGCCTGGTTGCAGCCCTGGGTGGACCCGTATTTGCGCTGGCGCCTGCTGTGGTCGGCGTTGCAGGCGGCGCTCACCTGCGGCCTGGTGCTGCTGCTGGGCGTGCCAGTGGCCTGGGTGCTGGCGCGCTATGAATTTGCCGGGCGGCGCTGGGTGCTGCGCGCGCTGATGCTGCCCTTTGTCGTGCCCACGCTGGTGGCGGCCATGGGCGTGCTGGCGCTGTGGGGGCCGCACGGCCTGTGGGTGCAAGCGGGCGGGCAGTCTTTGCAAGACACGCCTTTTTTGCTGCTGTATGGCAATGTGTTTTTTAACCTGTGCGTGCTGGTGCGCAGCGCCACCGACGCGCTAGAGCAGGTCAGCGCCTCGCGCCTGGCCGCAGCCCGCACGCTGGGTGCGACGCCCTGGCGCGCGTTTTGGCGCATTGAGTGGCCGGCAATCTTGCCCTGGCTGATGTCGGCGCTATGCCTGGTGTTTTTGTATTGTTTTGCCGGTTTTGGCCTGGCGCTGGTCTTGGGCGGCCAAAAGTACGCCACGGTCGAAGTCGAGATTTACACCCTGGTGGCCTACGAGCTGCAGCTTGGTGCGGCCGGCGTGCTGGCGCTGTGGACGCTGGGCATTACTGGCGTGTTTGCGTTGCTGTATGCGGTGCTAGAGCGCCGCCTGGCCACGCCGCTGCGCGCCGACCGCATTGCGCGGCGCGCGCCCCGGGGCCTGGGCCAGTGGCTGGCGGTGGCTGGTGCGCTGGCGGTGCTGGTGTTGTTTTGTCTGGCGCCCATTGCCGCCATCGTCTTGCGCGCAGTGCTGGCCGGTGGCCAAGCCTGGGCCGTGCTTTGGGAGCCCGACACCGTGCAGGCGCTGGGCAACACGCTGCGCTTCTCAGGCGCGGCGCTGCTGCTGGCCACCGTGCTGGGCCTGGCCCATGCCTTGGCCGCGCGGCATTCGGCGACTTTGCGGGCGCTGGCGTTTTTGCCGCTGGTGGTGTCGCCCGTGCTGGTGGCGTTTGGCCTGTTGTTGCTGTACCCGGCGTGGACGGCCAGCGTGCCGCTGCTGGTGGCGGCCTATGCGCTCTTGGCCTATCCCTTTGTGGCCAAGTCGTTGGCATCGGGCCTGGACGGTTTGCCCGTCAATTTGCTGGCAGCAGCGCGCTCGCTGGGTGCGTCGCCCTGGCGCGCGTTTTGGCGCATCACCTGGCCGCTGCTCTTGCCCGCGCTGCGCCGGGGCATGGCCTTTGCCGCCGCTACGGCCGTGGGCGAGTTTGCCGTGACGCTGTTTTTAAGCCGCCCCGAGTGGGCCACGCTCAGCACCCTGATTTACCAGCACCTGGGCCGCCCGGGCGCTGCGCACTTGGACGCCGCACTGGTGCTGGCCTGCGCGCTGATGGCGCTGGCGCTGGCCGTGTTTTTGTTGATTGAATGGCCCGGCACTGACGCGCCCAGCCCCAAGGAGTCCCATGCTTGAGTTGCAAGCCATCACCAAAACCTGGCGCCCCTCCGGCGGCAAGCAGCGACTGCTGCTCAAAGACCTGAGCCTGCAGGTTCCCCAGGGCCAAACCGTGGCGCTCCTGGGCCCCTCGGGCAGTGGCAAAAGCACCCTGCTCAAAATCATCGCCGGGCTAGAGGCGCCAGACGCTGGGCGCGTGCTGTTTGACGGGCAAGACATCACAAACCTGCCGCCCGAGCAGCGCAAATTTGCGCTCATGTTTCAAGACTTTGCGCTTTTTCCGCACCTGAGCGTGCAAGACAACGTGGCCTTTGGGCTGATCGAACAAGGCCCGCGCCGCGCAACGGCGCGCGCCCAGGCGGTGGAAATGCTGCAGCGCTTTGGCCTGGGCGCGCACACCGGGGCCCGGGTGTGGCAACTCTCGGGTGGTGAGCAGCAGCGCGTGGCACTGGCCCGCGCTTTGATAACTGCGCCACGCTTGTTGCTGCTGGACGAGCCTTTTTCTGCGCTGGACGCTGATTTGCGCCTGAGCCTGCGCGCCGAGTTTCAGGCACGCATTGCTGCGTCTGGCATGGCGGTGCTGTGGGTCACGCACGACGAGGCCGAGGCGCGCTCAGTGGGCGCGCGCGGTTTTCGGGTGGTGGATGGGGCTTTGCAGCAGCTTTGGTAGCTGCGGGTGCGCGGCACGGCGGGCTAGGGCGCCCGCGCCGCAGTGTGCGACGCGGTGGTGCCCGGCGAGGCGCTTAGCTTCGCGGCCCGGGCACCAAGATCGTGGGCAGCGCCTCGTCCAGCATCTCAGGGTAATCGCGGCTGAAGTGCAGGCCTCGGCTCTCATGCCGGGCGCGCGCGCTTTGCACGATCAGGTCGGCCACCTGCACCAGGTTGCGCAGTTCCAGCAGGTCGCGGCTGACGTGAAAGTTGGCGTAAAACTCTTGTATCTCGTCTTGCAGCAGCGCAATGCGGTGGGCGGCCCGTTCCAGGCGCTTGTTGGTGCGCACGATGCCCACGTAGTCCCACATAAAGCGGCGCAGCTCGTCCCAGTTGTGCGAGATCACCACCGACTCGTC
>CANGHQ010000172.1 GCA_947453585.1 Burkholderiales bacterium
AAGCCCAGCACCGCCCTTGAAAGGGAACACCACCATGAACGTCACCCTGGTTTTACTGACTTTTTTCTTCTTTGCCGCTGTGCTGGGGGCGGGGATTTTTTACTACCTGACGCTGCAAAACCTGGCCCATATCCGGCGTGAGGTGGACCGCCTGCAGATCCGGGCCCGTGCGGAGCGCGCCAGTGGCATGCTCCGCGCCGAGCGTTCGCGCTGCCAGCAAGAGCTCCAAGCCCTGGAAACCGATCTGAGTGCCACCGAGCGCGATGCGCTCACGCCCCAGGAGCTGACCATGGTGGAAAACCACCGCACCTCGATCAAGGAATGTGTTGACGCGCTCAAGCAGGCGGGCGACTGGATGGGCCTGCCTTTTGACCTGGAATGGGTGGACGTGCTGCAGCGCCTGCCACGCTTGCAAGCGCTGTACCGGGCTTCGCTGGATAATCCGGCCATCATCAGCACCGTGGAAGACGCCAGTGGGCCCTGGGCCGATACTGCATCTGCGCCTGTTCTGCTGGCAGATAGCCCTGCTGCCAGTAAACACCACTAAAGGAAACACCGCATGCGAATTTGGATGCAAGCCACCGCAGCCGCACTGCTTATTTTGACGTCTGGCGCCCAAGCCGGGGTTTGGGAAGACGGTTATGCCGACTACCAGCGCAAAGACTACGCCGCTGCCGTGGCCAAGTGGCGCGGCGTGGCGCAGTCGGGCAACCGAGAGGCACAGTCTTTAGTGGGCATCATGTATTTTCAGGGTCAGGGCGTGCCGCAAGACTATCCGCAAGCCATCAAATGGCTGCACATGGCCGCAGCCCAGGGCGAGCCCAAAGCCATGTTCAAACTCGGCAGCATGTACGCCAATGGCCAGGGCTTTGTCCGCGACCACCAGCGCGCAGCCATGTGGTTTGTAATGGCCGCTGAAAGCGGCAACCCCAAGGCGGAAAAGGAATTGACCAAATCTGCCGCCGAACTGAGCGACAGCCAACTGGCCACGGCCAAACGCCTGGCGCAAACCTGTATCAAGCGCGAGTTTCAGGGCTGCGAATAGCGCAGTTTTTTTCGCCCCAAGCGGGTGAAGCCCGGCGACCGGCGGCTTCGGGCTTGAACCCCCGCCCCAGGCGCTCAGGCCTATTGGCCTATTGGCCTTCCTTGAACTTGACCGTAATGCTGATCCGGCGGTTGCGCGGGTCTTTCGGGTCGTTCGGGTTGAACGGCGCGGTATCGGCCACACCTTCAATTTGCACAAAGCGCTCGGCCTTGATGCCGTTTTTCTCGAGCGTGGCGCGGGTCGTCTCCGCCCGGTCTGCCGAAAGTGACCAGTTATTTTTGCCCTCTTTGTTGGCAAAACCCACGCTGTCGGTGTGACCGCGCACGCTGATCTTGTTGGGCATGGCCTCTAGCGACTTGGCAATTTCACCCAACAGCGCCTGCGCCTTGGGTTGGAGCTTGGTGGTGCCCAGCGGAAACATCGAGAAATCGGCCTTGTCGATCACCTCGATGCGCAAGCCTTCCTTGTCACGCACAAATTGCACCTGATTCTTGACCTGTTCGAGCGCCGGGTTGGCGGCGAGCTGCTCTTTGACTTCTTTTTCCAGCTGGTCGAAGCTGGCGCTGTCTTTGGACTGGCTGCCGCCTTGGCCTTCGGTCTGGTTTTGGTTCTTGGCGTCGTTTTCACGCGCGTTTTCGCTGTTGGGCGAGGGGTCGTTTTCGGTCGGACCGCCTTCTGAGCGCGGCGTCAGGCGTTCCATGGGGGCGGTTTGCTTGGCGGTGTACGGAAAACCGTCAGGGTCGATGATGGAGCGTCCGCCCAAAATGCCGTTGGAGCCCGCCAGCGCGCCCATGGTGATCTGGCTTTGCGAAGCAGGTTTGAAGTAATCGGCCACGCTCTTGCGCTGCGAATCGTTGGTGGCGCCCAAAATCCACATCAGCAAGAAGAAGGCCATCATGGCCGTCATCATGTCGGCAAGCGCGATTTTCCAGGCGCCGCCGTGGGCGCCGCCGTGGCCAGCGGCGATTTTCTTGACGATGATGGGCGCGAGCGCCGCCTCGGCCGGGGGCGCCTCTACGTCCTCAGGCGCCGCTGCTGGCGCACCTTCGGCGGCAGCCTCGGCTGCCAGTTTTTCTTCTTCGCTGGCGGGAGCAGCCTCAGTGGCCATGCTTATTTACCCCGCAAACCGTCAAACACTTCAGCGAAGCTGGGTTGGTTGTGGTGGCTGATGCACACGCGTGCGGCTTCCAAAATAAGCGGCATGGGGTGGCCGTGCATGGTGCCAATGATGATTTGCTTGACGACGCCGTACATGCAGGCCTCGTCCTCAATGATCTGCGCCAGGCGCTTGGCAAAGGGCTCAAAAAAGCCGTAAGCCAAGAACACGCCAATAAAGGTACCCACCAGGGCCGCGCCCACCAGTCCGCCCAGAATGGCGGGCGGCTGGTCAATCGCGTCCATGGTTTTCACCACGCCCATCACGCAGGACACAATTCCCAGCGCGGGCAAGGCGCCGGCCAGGGTGCCAATGGCGTCTGAGGCCTTGAGTTCGTCGTGGTGGTGGGTTTTGATGGCGCTGTCCATCACCTCCTCCACCGCCATAGGGCTGAGCGTGCCTTGGGACACCACCATCAGACGCACGGTGTCGGTAATCAGGTGCAAGAGCGCATGGTCAGCCAGCAACTTGGGGTATTCGCTGAAGATGGCGCTGGACTCGGGGGTTTCGATATGGGCTTCGAGGGCCACGGCGCCTTCGGACTTGAGCGTCTTCATGACCTTGGAGACGCAAAAAATCGTGTTGAGGTAGTCGTCCTTGTGGTATTTGGAGCCCTTGAAGCAGCGTCCGATACCCGACATAACCGCCTTGACCACGTCTGGACTGTTGCCGATCAGCATGCCGCCGATGGCGGAGCCAAAAATACACCACCCCTCAATAGGTGCCGCGTGGATAAACGGGTGCAGATTGCCGCCGCCTACGACGAAGCTGCCGAACACGCAGACATTCAAAAACACGATACCAATGATGCCAAACATAGTCGTTCCCAAAAAAGGACAGTGGACGACCCGCGCTCTGGTCCGTCCACCTGGTAAACACCGCCCTTAACGGGCAGGTGCATAAAAATACTGTTGGCGCCGCCCCGCTGGGCAAAGACGCCTGGCCGCGCTAGTGAACCTGAGCGCTTGCCTGGGTGGGCAAAAGCGCGGGCACTTCTTGCCACGCGCTGCGAATTTCCGTCATCAAACCGTGGATTTCCTGCAATACCGCCATGTCGTTGTGGGCATTGGCGAAAATCAGACGGCGCGAGACGTAGTTGTAAAGGTCATTCAAGTTTTGTGCCAGCTCGCCGCCCTTGGCGAAATCGAGCGAGCCCTGCAAGCCAATGACGATGCGGCTGGCGCGGGCAATGCATTTGCCTTTTTCCTGGATCGCACCGTGGGCCAGATGGCCTTGGGCTGCGACCAGGGTGTCGGTCAGACCGTCAAACAGCATCTGGATCAGGGCCACGTTGTTGGCCACAGAGGCTTGGGATGCCAGGTTGTCTGAGCCATAAGATTCCATGGCTTTGAACTGAAGTCGCATGTCGGTTTCTCCTACTGGGTTTGCGTACCCTTTAGGTATCGGCCCGGTCGGAAAAAACTTGAGGGCTTGCGCCCTGTGCGCGCTAAGCATCGCGGCGCGCCCGTGCGGTGGCTGGTTTTTCGGCCACTTCGATCTTCAGGCTCAGGCGCAATTTTTTGACAACTGCGGTGAGCAACTGGCTGATGCGCGACTCTGTTACGCCCAAAATCTCGCCAATTTCCTTCAGATTGAGCTCTTCAACGTAATACAAAGACATCAGCAACTGGTCGCGCTCGGGCAGCTCGGCAATCGCATCGGTCACGGCGCCCATGAACTGCTGGTGCTCCACGATGGCGTCGGGCTGGCGCGAGCGCTCGTCGGCAATGCCCAGCACCTCATCGGTCATCACTTCCATGGACAGGGTCTCAAAGCGCTTGGCGTTGCCCCGGCGCTTCTGGAACAAGTCAAGGTCGTCCCCCATATGGTCGGCCAATTCGGCCTGCGTGGGTGCGCGCCCGAGTTCGCTGGCCAAGACGTTGGTGGCCTGGTTTTCTGATTTGTTGAAGGCCACCGCCGACCGCGGCAAATACGACAGCTGACGCACCTCGTCCAAAATGGCGCCGCGCACCCTGCTCAGGGCAAAGCTCTCAAACTCGATGCCCTTGGTCGGGTTGTAGGCGCGGGCGGCTTCCAAGAGGCCGATCATGCCGACCTGGATCAATTCGTCGAGCTCCATAAAGGGCGGAATGCGCACCTTGAGGTGCAGCGCCACCCGTTTGACCAGGCCCAGATGCGCCAAGACCAGCGCTTCGCTGTTGTCCTGCGCGTCCTCGTAAAGGCGGGTGTTGACGGCCATGGGCAATCAGGCCTGGTAGCGCACCAGGCGTTCGACAAAAAACTGCATGCCGCCCGAGAAGTTGGAAATCGGCGCCATTTGCGTCACCGATTTGGCCAGGCGCTTGAAGTCGCGCGCGCTGTTGCTGCGCGGGGCAAACTCCATGACCGGCTCATATTTCTTGTGCGCGGCCAGAATCTGCTCGTCGTTTTCGATGGAGCCCAGATAGTGGGTGGTGAAGTTCAAAAACTGCGCACACACCTGGTTGATGCGGCGAAACAGGTTTTGGCCGTCGGCCTGGCTGTTGACCGCGTTGGGAATCACATAAATCTCGTTGAGATCGTAGTCCTGGATCAAGACCTTGATGGTGCCGTAGGCGTCGGCAATCGACGACGGGTCGTCGCGCACCACGATAAAACGCCGCTGGCAGGCGCCCATAAAGGCCAGCACCGAGGGTGAAATGCCCGCGGCCATGTCCACAATCAGGTAATCAATATCGTCTTCCAGGGCGCTGAAGGCCTGCACGATGCGCGCAGCCTGCACGCGCGTCAGGGCGGCGAGCTCTTTCACGCCCGAGGCGCCGGGCACCAGCATGACGCCGTGGCGCGAGGTGACGGTGATCTCTTGCAGCGTCTTTTGGCCACTCATGAAGTGGCTCAGGTTGAAGGGGCAAGCGCAGCCCA
>CANGHQ010000173.1 GCA_947453585.1 Burkholderiales bacterium
ATCGACTGGCTCCAGCATCCGCACCGCGACGCCTATTGGAAGCGCGGCTCGGTGGGTGAAGACATCGGCGCCATCAAAGCCGCCGTGCTGGCCGTGGGCGGCTGGAACGACGCCTACACCAACGCCGTGCCACGCCTGGTGGGCAGCATCCAGGCGCCTGTCAAAGGCATTATTGGCCCCTGGGCACACAAATACCCGCACTTTGCCGTGCCCGAGCCGCGCATCGGCTTTTTGCAAGAAGCGCTGCGCTGGTGGGACCGCTACCTCAAAGACGCGCCCACCGGCGTGGAACACGACCCCGCGTTTCGCACCTATGTGATGGACTTGCAACCACCCGGCGCGAGCATCAGCCACATCCCCGGGCGCTGGGTGAGCGACCAAGTGTGGCCCAGCGACCGCAACACGGTCCAGCGCCACTACCTCAATAGCGCAGGCCTGGCGCTAGAGGCCACGCGCGCAGGCAAGCAAACCATCAGTTCGCCCCAGCACACGGGCGCGGACAGCGGCGAATACTGCATCATCTGGATGGGCCCCGAGTTTCCTGGCGACCAGCGCCAGGACGACGCGGGCTCGCTCACCTTTGACGCCGACGCCCTCAAAACCGGCTTTGACCTGGTGGGCGCCCCGGTGCTCACGCTGCAGTTCAGCGTGGACCAACCGGTGGCGCATGTGGCCGTGCGCCTGAACAGCATCTGGCCCGACGGCAGCGTCTCGCGCCTGAGCTACGCCGTGGCCAACCTCACGCATTTGCACGGCAGCGCCAGCCACGAACTCCCCCAGGCGCTGGTGCCGGGCCAGCGCTACACGGTGCAAATCCAGCTCGACGACGTGGCCTGCCACGTGCCCAAGGGCCACCGCCTGCGCGTGTCGCTGTCCACCAGCTACTGGCCGCTGATCTGGCCCGCGCCCCGCCCGGTGCAACTCACGGTGCACACGGGCAAGAGCTTTATCGACATTCCGACCCGGCCCAAACTGCGGGGCGAAAAAGCCCCGGTATTCGCCCCGGCCGAAGGCGCACCCGCCGTCAAACTCAAAACCATAGACAAACCCTGGAACAAGCGCGAAGTCACCATCAACCAGGCCACGGGCGAGCGGCGCATGACGATCGAAGACGACTTTGGCCGCAGCACCAGCACCGAGCACGGTCTGACCACCTGGGGCCGGGGCCGCGAGAGCTACCGCATCTTGCCCCACGACCCGCTATCGGCCCGCCAAGAATGCCACTGGTCCATGGAAACCGCGCGCGGCGACTGGGTCACCCGCACCGAAACCTATTCCGCCATGAGCGCCAGCGCCACCCACTGGCACATCACCGGCCGCCTGGAAGCCTATGAAGGTGACAAGCAGATCTTGGTGCGCACCTGGGACAAAAAGATCAAGCGCCAGTTGCTGTAAGGACGGCGGCCCGGGTGTAGCACTAAAGTGCTACGATGCAGTTTTTTGGGAAGACAAGCATGTCCACCACCACGATTCGCATTGACGACGACCTCAAAGCGCGCATGGCCGAGGCGGCAGCGCGCGCGGGCAAGACAGCGCACGGTTTCATTCTTGACGCGATTGCGCAAACCGTGGGCCAGTCCGAGCAAGACCTGGCCTTGCAGGAGCTGGCCGACGCGCGCTGGGGAACCCTGCTGGCCACCCAGCAAACGGTCGGATGGGACGAGACCAAAGCCTATTTGCGCCAGCGCGCCGCGTCTGGCGCTGCACCCAGGCCACAGGTGGGCACCTTTGCCCCGACCGCCGACAAAAAATGAGTCGTATTGAGCTGGCGCCGGAAGTCCTGGACGACTTCGACCGGTTTTTTGACCACCTCGCGCAATTCGACGCCAGCAGCGCACCGCAGCGGGTGGGTGAAATCGTGGACGCCATCGACATCCTGACGCACAGCCCCTTGATCGGCCGCCCCTTGCCGGGCGGCGCCCGGGAGCTGGTCATCGGGCGCGGCAGCCGGGGCTATGTGGCGCTTTACCGTTACGTACCCGCCATCGACACGGTGTTTGTCCTTGCGGTGCGCGCGCAGCGCGAGGCAGGCTACAGGCGTTAAACCAGCTAAACCAGTTAAACCGGCGCGGCCATGCGCAGGCGCCGCGCCGCGTCTTCTGCGCGGGCGTCGTCAATCTCGCGCAGCACGCCGCCCACGTCCACCGCCGCGGTGGAATGCGCAAACTGGCCAGTCAAGGGCGTGTCGTTCGTCAATAAGCCCGCTTGGTACAGGCT
Source organism: Burkholderiales bacterium (assembly GCA_947453585.1). Classification (GTDB taxonomy): domain Bacteria; phylum Pseudomonadota; class Gammaproteobacteria; order Burkholderiales; family Burkholderiaceae_C; genus Allorhodoferax. The sequence goes on from CANGHQ010000173.1 coordinate 2,218, forward strand.
CCAGATCTCGGGGCCGAAGTCGGTGGCCAAGAGCGCCGGGGCGAACTGACCAAAAAAGTCGCGCAAATTTTGCACATCGCGCAGCAGCATGCGCTGGGCGTGGTTGTTGCCCGCCGCGTCCACGGCCTGCGGCAGGTCGATGATCACCGGCGTGTCCAGCCCGTTCACATGCGCAAGCAAGATGTTGAACTCGGACAAATCGCCATGCACCACGCCCGCGCACAGCATGCGCACCACCTCGGCAATCAGGGTGGCGTGGTGGGCCAGCGCCTGCTCGGGCGCAAAGGCCACGTCGTTCAGGCGCGGGGCGGCGTCGCCGTGGGCGTCGGTCACCAGCTCCATCAGCAGCACGCCCTCGAAAAAGTTGTAGGGCTGGGGCACGCGCACGCCCGCTGCGGCCAAGCGGTAGAGAGCGTCCACTTCGGCGCTTTGCCAGGCCGCTTCTTGCGCCTGGCGGCCAAACTTGCTGCCCTTGGCCATGGCGCGGCCTTGGCGCGAGTTTTTGACCTTGCGGTTTTCGGTGTAGTCCACCGCTTGGCGAAAGCTGCGGTTGGTGGCTTCTTTGTAAATCTTGGCGCAGCGGGTTTCTTCACCGCAGCGCACCACAAACACCATGGCCTCTTTGCCGCTCATGAGCTGGCGCACCACGGTGTCGATCAGGCCTTCGTCAACAAGAGCCTGGAGTCTGGGGGGTGCTTTCATGGGGACCATTTTGCGCCCTCGGGCTGCGGGGCAGCGCGGGCGCGGTTTGCGGCCGGGGCGCATCCTAGAATGCCGCTGTGAACGCACCCACCCTGCCCCCCCGCCGCCCCATCCGTGAACTGCCCGACGCGCTGATCAGCCAAATTGCCGCAGGCGAAGTGGTGGAGCGGCCGGCCTCGGTGGTGCGCGAACTGGTGGACAACGCGCTGGACGCTGGCGCGCGCCAGGTGACGGTGCGCTTGCTGGCCGGCGGCGTACGCCTGATTGCGGTGGAAGACGACGGCATGGGCATCTTGCCCGGCGAGTTGCCGATTGCGTTTAAGCGCCACGCCACCAGCAAGATCGGCAATTTGCACGACCTTGAATCGGTGGCCACCATGGGCTTTCGCGGCGAGGCGCTGGCCGCCATCAACTCCATTGCCGACTGCGCCATTCTGTCGCGCGCCAGCGGCCAGACCGAGGCCTTTTTGCTCGATGGCCGCACCGGCGAACTGCGCCCGGTAGCCCGCGCCCAGGGCACCACGGTCGAGGTCAAAGAGCTGTTTTACAGCACCCCGGCGCGCCGCAAATTTCTCAAAACCGACGCCACCGAGCTGGCGCATTGCATCGAAGCGGTACGCCGCCACGCGCTCGCCCGCCCCGACGTGGGCTTTGCCATTTGGCATGAAGGCAAAGTGGTCGAACAGTGGCGCGCCTGCGGCACCGACCTGGATTTTTCTGCGCTGCAAGACGACGCCGAAACCAGCACCGCCCTGCGCGCGCAGCAGCTCGCCGCGCTGGACCGGCGCCTGGCCGACGTGCTGGGCGCCGACTTTTTGGCGCGATCCATTGCCGTGGACTGGCGCAGCCCCAGCGAACGACCCGATGGTTCGGGCGCTTCTGGCCGCCAAGTGCGGGTGTGGGGCCGCGTGGGCATTCCAGACGCCGCCCGCGCCCGGCCGGACCAGCAGTTTTGCTATGTGAACGGCCGCTTTGTGCGCGACAAGGTGCTCACCCACGCCGCCCGCAGCGCCTATGAAGACGTGCTGCACGGCCAGCGCCAGCCCATCTATGCGCTGTACTTGGACATGGATCCCACGCGTGTGGACGTGAACGTGCACCCGACCAAGATCGAAGTGCGCTTTCGAGACAGCCGCGAAGTGCACCAGGCCGTGCGCCACGCCACCGAAGACGCACTGGCCGCGCCCCGGGCGCAGGCCCAAACCGCAAATACTGCCCGGACCCAAAGCGACGCCAGCGCCGATGAGCCCAGCGCCTTCGCCCCGCGCTGGACCAACGCGCTGCAGCCCACGCCGGCACAGCCGGCCAGCGCCCTGTATTCCAGCCAAAGCCCCATGGCCTTTCATGCGCAAGAGGCGCTGCCCGGCCACCGGGTGAGCGACGTGGCCGCGCTGTGGCAGTCGCCCGTGAGCGCAGCGGCGCTGCCGCTTGGTCAAGAAAACGCCCTTGCTGCCAGCCCCGCCGCCGCCCTGCCCCAGGGCGACTGGCCACTGGGCCGCGCGCTGGCGCAGCTGCAAGGCATTTATATCTTGGCCGAAAACGCCCAAGGCCTGGTGGTGGTGGACATGCACGCCGCCCACGAGCGCATCGTCTACGAGCGGCTCAAAAACCAATGGGCCAGCGCCGAAGAGGGCCAAAACACCCGCCGCCTGGCCAGCCAGCCCTTGCTGATACCCGCCACATTTGCCTGCACCGACGCCGAGGCCGCTACGGCAGAGGCCCACGCCGAAACACTGCAAACGCTGGGGCTGGAGGTGAGCGCTTTTTCCCCCCGCACCCTGGCGGTGCGCGCCGTGCCCACCACGCTGGCGCAAGGTGATGCCGTTGAGCTAGCGCGCAGCGTGCTGGCCGAACTCGAACAAGTGGATGCCAGCACCGTAGTGCAGCGCGCCCACAACGAGCTGCTCGCCACCATGGCCTGCCACGGCGCGGTGCGCGCCAACCGGCGCCTCACCATCGAAGAAATGAACGGCCTGTTGCGCGACATGGAGGCCACCGAGCGCAGCGACCAGTGCAACCATGGCCGACCGACCTGGCGCCAGGTGAGTGTGAAGGAACTGGACGCGCTGTTTTTGCGCGGCCGTTAGACGCCCGTGGCGTTAGTGGTG
>CANGHQ010000174.1 GCA_947453585.1 Burkholderiales bacterium
ATTGAAGTGGGCGCAGATGTACCCGGCGCTGCGTGCTGCGCCTGGGCTTGGAGCAACATAAATGGGCAGCGCTGGCGCACCCATTTATGCGCTGGCGCACGGTGTTTTTTTGTCTGGGCGCCAACAATTGATTTACCCGCGCTTACCGGCCAGCGGCGGGTGCTTTTCGCCATCGGCCGCTCAAGGTGTTTGACCATGTTCCAAAAAATTCTCGTCCCCTTAGACGGCAGCCCGACCTCAGACCACGGCTTGCGCGTGGCTCTTGCGCTGGCCAACGACCAGAAGGAAAAAGCCCGGCTGATCCTGCTGCACGTGGTGGACGACTTCTCGATGCTGGTGGAGATGTCGGCCGTGGCCAACTACCACGAGATGCTCGAAGGCCTGCGCCGCTACGGGCATGAATTGCTCATACAGGCGAAAAATACCGCCCACGCCTTGGGTATGGAGGCCGAGGTTGTGTCGCGCGAAGTGACCCAGCAAAGCATTGCCGATGTGATTCTGGAAGAAGCACGCTCCACGGCCTGCGACCTGATCGTGATGGGCACGCACGGTCGGCGCGGCGTGCGCCGCCTCACCATGGGCAGCGACGCCGAACAGGTGGTGCGCAGCAGCCCGGTGCCGGTGATGCTGGTACGCCACGACGACGCCAAGTCCGCCAGTTTTTTGTCCAAACTCCAGACCGAAGCCGGTGCTTATGCCAAGTCCAGCATTCCTATTCAATAGTCCGCCAGACGCCGCGCCGATCTTGGAGCGGCCCGACGGTTACTACTGGCAGTCGCCCGCCCTGGCCGAGGTCGGGCCCTTTGAAACCTACGAGCTGGCCTGCGCCAACCGTGACGCGGTGGGCGACGAGGTCAATGGCCGCAGCGAGACGCTGCAAGCCGAGCGCGACATCGGCATCAACGACTGGCTCGACGCCGAAACCGGCGAACCCGCCGAGGGACAGTCGCCCCCGCATCTGGAAGAGGAATAGGAGGAATAGCGTGGAGCGCTCGCTTTAAGGGTATTGCTGGCGAGAGTGCAACACGCGCAACACGTCAATCACGTCGGCGCCGACCTGGTACACCACAATGTAATTGGGGTGCACGACCAACTCGCGCGTGCCCGCTACACGTCCGGGTCGGAACAAGTAGGGCATGTGCGGGAGATTCTCTGCGCTTTGGACTACTGCCGCTTGCAGTGCCCGCGCTGCGGCTGCGTTGCGCTGCTCGATGTAATCGAGAATATCTACCAAGTCGAAGATTGCTTCCTCAGACCACCGGACGGTTTGCACGGTCGTTGCGACGTTCGTCGAGCAGGGCCTGCACCCGGGCCATGGCGGCGTCGTGTGGCAGGCGCGGTTTTTTGCTTTGCAGCGCTTCCTCTACCTTGGCACGAAACCATTGGCCGTGGCTCGCCTCAAGTTCTTCGGTTTCGAACTCGGACACGATGGGGGAGCGCACGGCATTCATGAAATAAAGATTAGCACAAATTACTGCGCCGCCCAGCCCCCGTCCATGTTCCAGGCCACACCGCGCACGTTGTTGCCAGCGGCTGAGCACAAGAACACGGCCAGCGCGCCGAGCTCTTCGGGCGTGGTGAATTGGAGCGAGGGTTCTTTTTCGCCCAGCAGTAGCGCGGTGGCCTCTGCGTTGCTCACGCCCAGGGCGGCGGCTTTGGCGTCTACCTGCTTTTGCACTAGGGGCGTGAGCACCCAGCCGGGGCAAATCGCGTTACAGGTCACGCCAGTGGTGGCGTTTTCTAACGCAGTGACCTTGGTCAGGCCGACCAGGCCGTGTTTGGCCGCCACATAGGCCGACTTTTCAGCCGATGCCACCAGGCCGTGGACGGATGCCACGTTCAAAATGCGACCCCAGTTGCGCGAGAGCATGCCCGGCAGCGCAAAGCGGCTGGCGTGAAAGGCGCTGCTCAGGTTGATGGCCAAGATCGCGTCCCAGCGCTCGGGCGGAAAGTTCTCGACCCGGGCCACGTGCTGGATGCCGGCGTTGTTCACCAAAATGTCTACCGCGCCAAACGTGGCCTCAGCGTGGCGCACCATGGCCTCGATTTCGGCGGGCTTGCTCATGTCGGCGCCGTGGTAGCTGACGGCTACGCCATAGGCTGCAATTTCGGCCTTGGGGCCTTCGATGTCGCCAAATCCGTTCATCACGATATTGGCGCCCTGGGCGGCCAGGGCTTTTGCCAAACCGAGGCCAATGCCGCTGGTGGAGCCGGTAACGAGGGCGGTTTTGCCTTTGAGCATGGGAGTGTTCCTTGTGTCTAGACGGGGCCAGGCCCCTGGGGTTTCGCATCCATTAGGATGCACACATTATCAATCTGCCGCCCTGTTTGGCGCTTACGCCGATCGGCCCCATCTGCATGTCCACGCCCACCCTGCATTTCTTGTCTTGTACCGCCCCCGAGCCGCACCGCATGGCCTATTGGCAGTGGGGCGACGCTGAAGCCGCCCACACGGTGCTGTGCGTGCACGGCCTGACCCGCCAGGGGCGCGACTTTGACGTGCTGGCGCAAACCCTGGTCGAACGCGCCGGTGGTGCGCTGCGCGTGGTCTGCCCCGACGTGGTGGGGCGTGGCAAAAGCGACTGGCTGGCCGACCCCATGGGCTACCAAATTCCGCATTACGTGGGTGACCTGCTGGCGCTGCTGGCCGAGCTCAAGCCCCAAACCCTGGACTGGGTGGGCACCAGCATGGGCGGCCTGATCGGCATGGTGGCCTGCAGCCTGGCGCCCGGCGTGGGCGCCCCGGTGCGCCGCCTGGTGCTCAACGACGTGGGCCCCACCATTGAATGGTCGGCCTTGCAGCGCATTGGCCAGTACCTGGGCAAGAGCGGGCATTTCGCGTCTGAACAAGAGGCGGCTGACGCCATGTGGGCGATTGCCAGCAGCTTTGGCCCGCACACGCCAGCGCAGTGGCTGGCCTTGTCCCGGCCCATGCTCAAACGCGTCAGCAACGCAGTACAAGGCGCCTTGCAAGAGGCGGTCTACGCCCTGCATTACGACCCGGCCATTGCTTTGCCCTTTGGCCAGATGACGCCTGAGGGCGCAGCCCAGGGCGAGGCGCTGATGTGGCAGGCCTATGACGCCATTACCGCCCAGACCTTGCTGGTGCGGGGCGCCGACTCGGATTTGCTGTCAAGCGCCACCGCCTTGCAAATGACGCAGCGCGGCCCCAAGGCGCGGCTGGTCGAGTTTGCCGGGGTGGGCCACGCGCCCACGCTGGTGGCCCGCGACCAGACCGATGCGCTGGTGGACTTTTTGTTTGCCCCCGGGCCCTGATACCGGAGCGCACGCGCAGCCCATGAAACGCCACGGCTCTGACGTGCCCGGCCACGGCCCCACCGCCCTGGCTGCGGCCACCGCCGACAGCCTGCCCGCGCAGGCCGACGCGCTGCTGCGCGCGCGCGCCTTTGCCGAGCCGCTGCTCGCGGGCGCGCTGCTCGATACCGGCGAAAACATCCTCGCGCATGCCGACGCGGTGGCCGCCATATTGGCGTCTATTGGCGGCTCTGAGGCCATGCAAGCCGCCAGCTATTTGGTCTACGCCTGCGAGCACCTGAACAAGCCGCATGAGGTGATCGCCAAAGCCTTTGGCGACAGTTTTGCCGACCTAGCGGTCGAGACCACCAAGCTGGTGCGCCTGCAGCGCATGGCGCGCATTGCCCAAAATTCCGCCAGCCGCAGCGGCCAGGCCGCACCCATGGCGCAGACCGCCGCCGCGCAAACCGAGAGCGTGCGCAAGATGCTGCTGGCGTTTTCGCGCGACTTGCGGGTGGTGATGCTGCGCCTGGCCTCGCGCCTGCAAACCCTGCGCCACTTTGCCGCCAGCAAACAGCCGCTGCCGCCGGGCCTGGCCGCCGAGTCGCTGCAAGTATTTGCGCCCCTGGCCAACCGCCTGGGCATTTGGGAAGTGAAATGGGAACTTGAAGACCTGGCTTTTCGCTTTCTGGAGCCCGAAACCTACCGCCAGGTTGCCCAGTGGCTGGACCAAAAGCGCACCGAGCGAGAGACCGCCGTCGAACAAGTGCGCCAGCAGCTCGAGCGCGACTTGCGCGCCCAGGGCCTGGACGCGCAAGTGCAGGGCCGACCCAAGCACATCTACAGCATTGTCAAAAAAATGCGCGGCAAGTCGCTGGACTTTGCCCAGGTGTTTGACATCCGCGCGCTGCGTGTGATCGTGCCCACGGTGGACGCCTGCTACGCGGCCTTAAGCCTGGTGCACAGCCAGTTTGCGCCGATCACGGAAGAATTTGACGACTACATCGCCAAGCCCAAAGGCAATGGCTACCAGTCGCTGCACACAGTGGTGCGCGACGCCCAGGGCCAGCCCATTGAGGTGCAAATCCGCACCCAGGCCATGCACCAGCATTCGGAGCATGGCGTGGCCGCGCACTGGGCCTACAAAGAGGCGGGCGCCAAGGGCTACGCTGGCGTGTCGGCCAGCGGCACCTACGACGCCAAGATTGCGGTGCTGCGCCAGTTGCTGGCGTGGGAGCGGGAGTTGTCCAGCGGCGCGGCGCACCGGGCGGCGCCCCCTGCGTCCGGTGCAGCGGCAGAGGCCCCACCCGTATTTGACGACCGCATTTACGTGCTCACGCCCGAGGCGGCGATTGTGGAATTGCCCCAGGGAGCCACGCCGGTAGACTTTGCCTACAGCGTGCACACCACGCTGGGCCACCGCTGCCGGGGTGCGCGGGTGGACGGCGCCATGGTGCCGCTGCACACGCCCCTCAAAAACGGCCAGACGGTGGAAATTACCACCGCCAAAGAAGGCGGCCCCTCGCGCGACTGGCTCAACCCCGAGCTGGGCTTTTTGGTCAGCCCGCGCGCGCGGGCCAAGGTGCGCGCCTGGTTTAACGCCCTGTCCATGGGCGAGACCGTGGCCAAGGGCCGCGAGGCGGTCGAAAAACTGCTGCAGCGCGAAGGCAAAACGGCAGTCAAGCTCGACGACCTGGCGGCGCAACTGGGTTTTAACGCCGCCGAAGACCTGTTTGAGGTGGTGGGCAAAGACGAGTTTTC
>CANGHQ010000175.1 GCA_947453585.1 Burkholderiales bacterium
CACAGCGCTGCGCACCCGATTTTTTGTGGCCGGTGTGTGGCGCGATTACGCGCGCCAGTTTGGCACCGTGGCCATCGACAGCGCCGACTTTGCGCAGATCAGCGACGACCGCCGCACCAACGATCTGGCGCTGTGGCTCAGGCCCGGCGCGGACGAGACGGATGTAAGCACCCAACTGCGCGCGCTGGCCGACGCCCTGGGCGGCACGCAGGCCAGTGCTTTGCTCGACTTTGGCTCGGCGGGTGAGATTCGCCAGCGCACCCTGCAAATTTTTGACCGCAGCTTTGCCGTGACCTATTGGCTGCAGGCGGTGGCCATTGGCATTGGCCTGTTTGGCGTGGCCGCGAGCTTTAGCGCGCAGGTGCTGGCGCGGCGCAAAGAGTTCGGCCTGTTGGTGCACCTGGGCCTGACGCGCACGCAGGTGCTGCGCCTCTTGGCCCTGGAAGGCGCAGCCTGGACCACGCTGGGCGCGCTGGCCGGCACCGCGCTGGGGCTGGCTGTGGCAGCCGTGCTGGTGTTTGTGGTCAACCCACAAAGCTTTCACTGGAGTATGGACCTGAACGTGCCATGGCCGCGCCTGCTGGCCCTGGGCCTGGCCGTGGTGGCGGCAGGCACCTTGACGGCTTGGGTGTCGGGGCGCAGTGCTGCGGGGCGGGATGCGGTGATGGCGGTTAAGGAAGACTGGTAGGGAGCCTGGCCGAAATTGCCCCAGCGCCCGACCCGCGGCGGGCTTGACCGTGCGATATAGCCCAAACGTGGCATGTCAACGACACGCAAAGTGACTGTGGCAATTGCGCATACCGCTGCCTCACTGCCGCGTATGGAACCCAGGGTGACGGATACCACGCACAAAGTGCTTCCAGTCTGAACGCATTTGGCCGTCGCGGTGACTTTGTCTCCCTTGGCAGGTGCCAGGTAGTTGATGTGCAAATCGGCGGTAACCGCAATCTTGCCGGGGGCCAAGGTCGTGGTTGCCGCGGCGCCCGCGCAATGGTCGGCTAGACCTGCAAGCACGCCACCGTGGAAAAATCCGCTGAACTGCAGCAGCTCAGGCTTCTTTGCCAGCTCCATCGTCACATTTCCCGCTTCAGCAGCAACGACCACGACACCCGCCGAATGCGTAAAACCGCTGGCAGCCGTGACCTTCTTCAATAACTCCATCATTTCCATAGAGGCCTCCTGTAAAAATACGTGATTTGAGCTAGGGCAAACCTCACGACCGGTTCCTGCTGTTGGTGGAGTTTCTTTGTCCGCTAATGAACGCGGTAATTGTCAATGATGGGCCAACTTTGTCCCAGCCGCCGCAAACGTCAGGCTTTGGCCCAATCTGATAACGCATCACCCCTAACGCAACGCCCCCTCCGCCCCGCAAGCACAGCCAGTCAAAATACCCTTTTTCCAATACCCGCCCCATGCCCCTTCCCCCCCTAAGCCGCCGCCAGCTAATCCACACCAGCATGGCCACAGCCACAGCGGCTTTTGTGCCCGGCACAGCGCGCGCAGCCACGGAAAGTCGTGGCACGCCCATGAAGTTCCCGCGCGACGCCGGTGCCCACCCCGACTTTCAAACCGAATGGTGGTACGCCACCGGCTTTGCCAACGTGGCGGGGCAGGCGGCGGCGCTGGGGTTTCAGATCACGTTTTTTCGGCGCCGGGTGGCGTCTACCCAGGCGCTGGAGTCGGCGCTGGCGGCCAAGCAGTTGCTGTTTGCCCACGCGGCCGTGAGCGACGTGGCGGGCAAGACGCTGTGGTCGGACCAGCGCATTGCCCGTTGGTCGGGCAAGCCCGACGGCGCCAACCCGGCCGACCCAGCCTGGGCCAGCCTGGCGGATACCGGTGTGGCGCTGCGCGACTGGTCGCTCACGCGCACGCCTGAGGGCGCCTTGCGCGCCCAGGTGCGGGCGGCTGATTTTGCGCTCGACCTGCGCTTGACTGAAACCCAGCCGCTGCTCTTGCAGGGCGAGCAAGGCCGCTCGCGCAAGGGGCCAGACGCGGCGCAGTTCAGCTACTACTACAGCCGCCCGCAGCTCCAAGCGCAAGGCGAAATCCGCCTGAAGGGCCAACGCCATGTGCTGGATGCGGGCAGCCGCGCCTGGCTGGACCACGAGTGGAGCGACGCGCTCTTGCACCCCGACGCCGTGGGCTGGGACTGGATCGGCATCAACCTGCAAGACGGCAGCGCGCTGACCGCGTTTCGGGTGCGGCACAAAGACGGCAGCGCCTTGTGGGGCGGCGGCTCGTTTCGCCGGGGCGATGTGGCGGTCAACTTCAAGCCCGGCGACGTGGCGTTTGCGCCCGAGCGCCAGTGGCGCAGCCCGCGCACCCATGCCAGCTACCCGATGCAATGGCGGATAAACACGCCTGCCGGCATCTACACAGTTCGCGCCGTGTTTGACGCGCAAGAGCTTGACAGCCGCAACTCCACCGGCGCGGTGTATTGGGAAGGCCTGTGCGAACTTCTGGACAACGCCGACCGTCTGGTGGGCCGGGGGTACCTAGAAATGACGGGCTACGCGGCCCCCCTGAAACTGTAGGCCAGTGCGCCCCAGCGACCCCGGCGCGGGTCGTCCTTTCGCAGGTACGACAATAGGGGGCTGCGGCGCGCTTGCCTTTTGCCGCACCTGCCCAACCTGAATGCCCATGACCACTGAACGCCCCAAATCCAAAAGCCCCAAGTCTCTTACCGGTTTGCTGCCGTTTTTGCGCCCCTACCGCGCACGCATCGGCTTGGCGCTGGTGTTTTTGGTGATGGCCGCCACAGCCACGCTGGCCTTTCCGGTGGCGCTGCGCATGCTGATTGACAGCGGCTTGGTGCGTGGCAACAACGGCGACCAGATGATGGCCATGCGCGAGCACTTTTTTGCGCTGTTTGGCGTGGCCACGGCGCTGGGCGTTTTTTCGGCCTGCCGCTTTTATATGGTGAGCTGGCTGGGCGAGCGGGTCACCGCCGACATCCGCGATGCGGTCTACGCTCACGTGCTGCACCAAAGCCCCGAATTTTTTGAGACCACCCAAACCGGCGAGGTGCTCTCGCGCCTGTCGGCCGACACCACGCTTGTGCAAACCGTGGTGGGATCTTCTTTGAGCATGGGCCTGCGCAATATGGTGCTGGGCCTGGGGGCGCTTAGCGTGCTGGTCTGGACCAATCCGCTGGTGATGCTGCAGGTGCTGGCGGTGCTGGTGCTGATCGTGCTGCCCAGCCTGTGGTTTGGGCGGCGGGTACGCAAACTCTCGCGCGCCAGCCAGGACCGCATTGCCGACTCCAGCGCCATTGCGGCCGAAGTGCTCAACGCCATTCCCGTGGTGCAAAGCTATACCGCCGAAGCACGCGAAGCCGCGCGCTTTTCTACTGCCACCGAAAACGCCTTTGACACGGCGGTGCGCCGTAGCGGCGCGCGCTCGGTGCTGGTGGGCTTCATCATCATCGCCACCTCAGCCGCACTCTTGTGGGGCTTGTACCAGGGCACGCAGGCGGTGGTGGCTGGGCGTATTACGGCGGGCGATTTGGGCCAGACCGTGGTGTATGTGATTTTGCTGGCCAGCGCGTTTGCGGTACTGGGCGAGGTGTATGGCGACTTGCTGCGCGCAGCGGGTGCTACCGAGCGCCTGATGGAGCTGCTGCACACCGAGTCGCCCATTGCGTCTCCCGCGCAGCCCGTGCGCCTTCCCTTGCCGCAAGCCGGCAGCGCGGTGCGCTTTGAGGCGCTGGTGTTTCATTACCCCTCGCGCCCCTCGCAGCAAGCCTTGTCCGCGTTCACGCTGGACGTGCAGGCCGGCCAAACGGTGGCCATTGTGGGCCCCAGCGGCGCGGGCAAGAGCACGGTGTTTCAGCTGCTGCTGCGCTTTTATGACCCGCAGGCCGGGCGCATCGTGCTCGACGGCGTAGCCACCCAAGACCTGGCGCTGGGCGACCTGCGCCAGCGCATTGGCATCGTGCCGCAAGACGCGGTCATTTTTTCCAACAGCGCGCTCGAGAACATCCGCTACGGCCGCCCCGACGCCACCGACGCCGAAGTGCAACAGGCGGCAGAGGCCGCGTTTGCCCACGAGTTCATCACCGCGCTGCCCGAAGGCTACAAGACCTTCTTGGGCGAACGCGGCCTGCGCCTGTCTGGCGGCCAGCGCCAACGCATTGCCATTGCGCGCGCCATGCTAAAAAACCCACCCCTGCTGCTGCTCGACGAAGCCACCAGCGCGCTGGACGCCGAAAGCGAGCGCATGGTGCAAGCGGCGCTGGAATCTGCCATGCGCAACCGCACCACGCTGGTGATTGCCCACCGCCTAGCCACGGTGCAAAAGGCCGATCTGATTGTGGTGCTGGACCACGGCCAACTGGTGGAACAAGGCACGCACGCCGAGCTGGTGGCTCGGGGTGGCGTGTACGCCGACCTAGCTGCCTTGCAGTTCACCGTCTGAGCCGCCGCCGGGGCTTTGCCCCCGGCCCGCTTAACGGCTGATGGTGTCGCCCGAGCGTTTGACCGCGTCGCCCACCCGGTAGCCGGGCTCTTGGGCAAATTCATAGCTGCGCTTGCTGCCATCTTCAAACTGCACGCTCACGCTCCACACGGTGTGGGTTTTGGCCCGTTCCTCGATTTTCTTGCCCGCATAGGCGCCGCCCACGGCACCTGCGATGGTGGCCAGGTCTTTGCCTGTGCCCCCGCCAATCTGGTGCCCCAGCAGTGCACCCGCCGCGCCGCCAGCAATCATGCCCAGCGGGCCACCCTCACCTGCTTTTTCTGTAACCGCCACCGCAATGACCTTGCCGCAGTCCAGGCACACGGGCGCAGTCGGGGCTTTGGCGGGCGCCACCGTGCTCGCCGTGCCGTTGGCTTGGCTGGCCACCGCCATGCGGGCCTTGGCTTCGGTCAAGGCTTTGTCGTATTCGGCCTTGGCGTCACGGCGGCATTGCAGGCGCGCCACAGAGCTGGCCTCATCCGCGCATAGCTTTTTGTCGCTCTCGTAGCGCGCCGCCGCGGCCTTGTTGTCGGCGGCCAACTGCGCTTTGGGGCTGGG
>CANGHQ010000176.1 GCA_947453585.1 Burkholderiales bacterium
GGCGTCCGGGAGAAACATCACGTTGTCACGGAACAGGTCGGCGTGGATGGGGCCGCGCGGCAGCGCTGCGTAGTGCGCCAGCGTGGCAATGTGGTTTTGGTAGGCCAGCTCGGACTGCAGCAGCGTGGCCTGGGCAGGTTCCAGGTGCGGCAAGACCAAGGGCACGGTTTCGTTCCACCAGGGCAGGGCGCGCAAATTGTCCTGGCGCAGATGAAAGCTGCGGCCCACCAGATGCATGCGCGCCAGGGTGGCGCCCACCTGCGCGCAGTGCGCGGCGCTGGGAGCGAGTTCGCTTTTGCCCGCCAACATGTTCACCACGGCGGCGGGTTTGCCGCACAAGGAATGCACCACTTCGCCTTGGGCGTCGGGTGCCGGGTTGGGCACGGCAATGCCGTGGGCCGCAAGATGCGCCATGAGGCGCAGGTAATAGGGGAGTTGTTCGGCGGTCAGGCGCTCGAACAGGGTCAGCACGTAGCTGGGGCCTTCGGTGTGGGCAAAGTAGTTGGTGTTCTCAATGCCACCCGAGCAGCCTTGCAGGCTGGTGAGCCGCTCCAGCCCCAGGCTCTCGAACAGGGAGCTGGCCTGCGTGAATGAAACTTCCGTGTAAACCGCCATGAACCCAACCCGTGTGAATAGACGCTGATACGACTCAAGCGCAGGTTTTGTCCAGCGCCAAAAGGCCAGCGGCGATTGTAGAGCGGGCACTTGCGCGCTTTTATGGCGCAGGTGGCGCTCGGACGGCGCGCTGGCAAAGGCAAAATGCCCCCATGCACCAAGCCCCCAACACCCTTTTGCTGATCGACGGGTCCAGCTACTTGTACCGCGCCTTTCACGCCATGCCCGACCTGCGCGCGATCCCCGGCGACCCTACCAGCAGCCCCACGGGCGCGGTGCGCGGCATGGTCAACATGATGCAGGCGCTGAAAAAAGAAGTGCCCGCAGCCTATGTGGCCTGCATTTTTGACGCCAAAGGCCCGACGTTTCGCGACGCTATTTACCCCCAGTACAAAGCCCAGCGCGCGCCCATGCCCGACGATTTGCGCCTGCAAATTGCGCCCATCCATGAGGTGGTGCACCTTTTGGGCATGCGGGTGCTCGACGTGCCAGGTGTAGAAGCCGACGACGTGATCGGCACGCTGGCTGTGCTGGCCGCCGCCCAGGGCATGGAAGTGGTGGTCAGCAGCGGCGACAAAGACCTGGCGCAACTCGTCAACGAGCGCATCACCATCATCGACACCATGAACGGCAAGCGCCGGGATATGGCCGGGGTGCTCGAAGAATTTGGCGTGCCCGCGCACCTGATGCTCGACTACCAAACCCTGGTGGGCGACACGGTGGACAACGTGCCCGGCGTGTCCAAGGTGGGCCCCAAGACGGCTGTGAAATGGCTGCAGGAATACGGCAATCTGGAATCGGTGGTGGCCAACGCCGACAACATCAAGGGCGTGGTGGGTGAGAACCTGCGCAAGGCCTTGGAATGGTTGCCCACGGGGCGCCAGCTGCTGACCATCAAGACCGACTGCGACCTGCGCGACTGGTTGCCCGGCCTGCCGGTGTTTGACGAATTGCGCGCGCGCCCCGAAGAAACCGCCGGTTTGCACGACTTTTATGAACGTGTGGGATTCAAAGGGCTGGCCCGTGCGGCGGCAGCCCAAATGGCCAAAGAGGCACCGCGCAGCAGCGCCTCTGGCGAGCCTGACTTGTTCTCCGACGGCACGGCGGCCTTAACGCCCGCCAAACAAACCGCCCCGGCAGACGCGGGCGGCGCAGCAGACGCCCAAGGCCAAAGCAGCCTTTTTGGCGACGACGCCCCGGTGCGCGCCACCAACTACGAAACCGTGCTGACCTGGGACGCGCTGGAGCGCTGGCTGGCCGTGGTGCAAGCCGCCGACCTGGTAGCCGTGGACACCGAGACCACATCCATCGACGAGATGCGCGCCGAAATCGTGGGCATCAGCCTGTGCGTGCTGGCAGGCGATGCTGCCTATATTCCGCTCGCGCACAGCTACCCCGGCGTGCCCGATCAACTGCCGCGCGACGAAGTGCTGGCGCGGCTCAAACCCTGGCTGCAAGACCCGCTGCGCCACAAGCTGGGCCAGCACGTCAAATACGACCGCCATGTGTTTGCCAACCACGGCATTGAAGTGCAGGGCTACGCCCACGACACCATGCTGCAAAGCTATGTGCTTGAAGTGCACAAGCCCCACGGTTTGGCCAGCCTGGCTGAGCGCCACCTAGGGCGCAGCGGCCTGAGCTTTGAAGACCTGTGCGGCAAGGGCGCGAGCCAAATCTGCTTTGACCAGGTGGACATTGCCCGTGCGGCTGAATACGCCTGCGAAGACGCCGACATGACGCTGGAAGTGCACCAAATACTCTGGCCGCAAATTGCCGCCAACGAGAAGCTGCGCTTTGTCTACGAGCTTGAAATCGCCAGCAGCGAGGCGCTTTACCGCATTGAGCGCAACGGCGTGCTGATTGACGCACCCACGTTGGCCGCGCAAAGCCAGACCCTGGGCGCGCGCATTTTGGAGCTGGAAACCGAAGCCCACGCCCTGGCCGGCCAGCCCTTTAACTTGAGCAGCCCCAAGCAGATCGGCGAGATTTTCTTCACCAAACTCGGCCTGCCCGTGGTCAAGAAAACCGCCACCGGCGCCCCCAGCACCGACGAAGAGGTGCTGGAAAAGCTGGCCGAAGACTTTCCGCTGCCCGCCAAGATTTTGGAGCACCGGGGCTTGGCCAAGCTCAAAGGCACTTACACCGACAAGCTGGCCCAACTTGCCCATCCGCGCACAGGCCGCGTGCACACGCACTACGCCCAGGCGGTGGCCGTGACCGGGCGCTTGTCCAGCAACGACCCCAATTTGCAGAACATTCCTATTCGAACGCCTGAGGGGCGCCGCGTGCGCGAGGCCTTTGTAGCGCCAGCAGGCAGCGTGATTGCCAGCGCCGATTACAGCCAGATTGAACTGCGCATCATGGCGCACATCAGCGGGGACGAGGCGCTCTTACACGCCTTCCAGCAAGGCCTGGACGTGCACCGCGCCACCGCAGCCGAGGTGTTTGGCGTGGCGGTAGACCAGGTGAGCACCGAGCAGCGGCGCTACGCCAAGGTGATCAACTTTGGCCTGATTTACGGCATGAGCGCCTACGGCCTGGCGCGCAACCTGGGCATCGACAACACGGCGGCCAAAAACTACATCGAACGCTACTTTGCCCGGTTTTCAGGCGTCAAACGCTACATGGACGACACCCGCGCCCAGGCCAAGGCGCGCGGCTATGTGGAAACCGTTTTTGGCCGGCGCCTGTACCTGCCCGAGATCAGTTCCCCCAACGGCCAGCGCCGGGCAGGGGCCGAGCGCGCCGCCATCAACGCGCCCATGCAGGGCACGGCGGCAGACCTGATCAAGCTGAGCATGGTCAAGGTGCAGCAGGTCCTGGACGCCGAGCACCGCGCCACCAAAATGATCATGCAAGTGCATGACGAACTGGTGTTTGAGGTGCCGCAGGCGGAGGTTGAATGGCTCAAGGTCGAAATTCCCCGCCTGATGGCCGAAGTGGCCACGCTCAAGGTGCCGCTTTTGGCCGAAATGGGCGTGGGCCCGAACTGGGACCAGGCGCATTGACCTCGGTGCGCCAGCGCACATGGTGCTGCGGCACAATCTCCACGCTGGCCCCAAGGGGCTAGCACCGTCCAACACGCCCTGACGCAGACCCCCCTGCGCGTCACCGGCCTGCTCTTCACAAGGGAACACCCCGCAATGAACAAAGACACCATGCAAGACGCCCATGCCCTGTTGGATGCACGCCCCAGCGCCGCCCAGCCCACCCGCCGCACCGCCCTCAAAGCCGCCGCAGGCGCTGGTTTCGCCGCGGCCGTGCTGCCAGTTACTGCTCAAACCCTGGTCGTCACGTCCAGCGAGGGCTTGCTGGCTGGTCCGGTCAAGATTGACGTGGGCGGCTACGCCTTGCCCGCTTACCGCGCAGCGCCTTTGAACACCAAAAATGCGCCGGTGGTGCTGGTAGTGCCCGAAATCTTTGGCCTTCACGAGCACATTGCAGACGTAACGCGCCGCCTGGCCCACCTGGGCTATATGGCCATTGCGCCAGACCTGATGGCGCGCCAGGGCGACGCATCAAGCTATGCCGACATGGGCAAGCTGATGGCCGAAGTGGTGTCCAAAGTGCCCGACGCCCAAGTCATGGCCGACCTGGACGCCACCGTGGCCTGGGCCGCACGCAACGGTGGCGACACCGCGCGCCTGGCGATTACGGGTTTTTGCTGGGGCGGGCGCATTGTGTGGCTCTATACCGCGCACCAGCCCAAGGTCAAAGCCGGTATCGCTTGGTATGGCCGCCTGGTGGGCCAAAGCACGCCGCTTACGCCAGTGCACCCGGTGGATGTGGCCGCCAAGCTGCATGCGCCAGTGCTGGGCCTGTACGGCGGCGCTGACACCGGCATTCCGCAAGACACGGTGAACACGATGCAGGCAGCGCTGGCCGCCGCACCCGCGCCAGCCAAGGCGTCGCAATTTGTGGTTTACCCCGACACGCCGCACGCTTTTCATGCTGACTACCGCCCGTCCTACCGCAAGGAAGCGGCCCAGGACGCTTGGCAGCGCCTGACGCAGTGGCTCAAGCAGCACGGCGTATGAGCCTGGTTTTTCTGCAGCGCGAAGGTTTTTGATGACTCTGATTGCTATTTTGCTCGGCACCTTGTTTGCAGGCGTGGGGAGCGTGTGGCTTGCCGCCGCCCTGAGTTTTGGCGTGCTGGCGCGCTACACGCAGCACATGCTGAGTCTGGCGGCCGGCGCCTTGCTGGCCACCGCCTTCATGCACCTCTTGCCCGAGGCTTTTGAGAGCGATATCGGCCCGGACCACCTGTTCATGACGCTGCTCGTTGGCCTGGTGTTTTTCTTTTTGCTGGACAAGGCCGAGCTTTGGCACCACGGACACGAGCATGGGGCGCTCCCGTCTGCGGAGCCGACCCACGACCATGCCGGCTCGAATGACCAC
>CANGHQ010000177.1 GCA_947453585.1 Burkholderiales bacterium
CGGTGAAGTCACCGTCGAAATCAACCAAAACGTGCGTGCCCGCGATGTGTTTGTCGTGCAAAGCACCTGCGCCCCCACCAACGAAAACCTGATGGAACTGCTGATCATGGTGGACGCGCTCAAGCGCGCTTCGGCCGAACGCATCAGCGCCGTGATTCCTTATTTTGGTTACGCCCGCCAGGACCGCCGTCCGCGTTCTACCCGCGTGCCCATTACCGCCAAGGTGGTGGCCAATATGCTGCAGGCCGCTGGCGTGTCGCGCGTTTTGACCATGGACTTGCACGCCGACCAGATCCAGGGCTTTTTTGACATTCCTGTTGACAATATTTACGCCTCGCCCGTGCTGCTGGGCGACTTGCGCCAGAAAAACTACGAAGACCTGATCGTGGTGTCGCCCGACGTGGGCGGCGTGGTGCGCGCCCGTGCGCTGGCCAAGCAGCTCAATTGCGACCTGGCCATCATTGACAAACGCCGTCCGCGCGCCAATGTGAGCGAAGTGATGCACGTGATCGGCGAGATCGAAGGCCGCAACTGCGTGGTCATGGACGACATGATTGACACCGCTGGCACGCTGGTCAAGGCCGCTGAAGTGCTGAAGATGCGCGGGGCCAAAAAGGTTTACGCCTATTGCACGCACCCGATTTTCTCGGGCCCGGCCATTGAGCGCATTTCGCAGGGCGACGCGCTCGACGAAGTGGTGGTGACCAACACCATCCCGCTGAGTGCGGCTGCTGCCCAGTGCAAAAAAATTCGCCAGCTCACCGTGGCCCCGCTGATCGCCGAGACGATTTTGCGCATTGCCAAGGGTGAGTCGGTGATGAGTTTGTTCTCGGATCAAGACAATTTGTTCTGATCCGGGCAAAAAGTGGGTGCTGCGCTGCTGTTTTTGGCGGTCAGCACCTTTGTTAAACCGGAGTCACACTGGTCGCGGTGGGCTCTTTTTGGAGTAAGTTATGAAATTTGTCGCTTTTGAGCGCGCTGCGCAGGGTACGGGTGCGAGCCGCCGTCTCCGCATCACCGGTCGCACACCTGGCATCGTCTACGGTGGCACCTCCGAGCCTTTGGCTATTGAGCTGGACCACAATGCTTTGTGGCACGCCATCAAGAAAGAAGCTTTCCATGCGTCCATCTTGGACATGGAACTGAACGGCGTAGAAAGCAAAGTCTTGCTGCGCAACGTGCAAATGCACCCGTTCAAGCAATTGATTTTGCACATCGACTTCCAGCGCGTGGACGCGAACACCACGCTGCACATGAAAGTGCCATTGCACTTCAGCGGCGAAGAAAATTCTCCAGCGTTCAAGATTGACGCTTGCCTGATCACCCACGTCGTCACCGACCTGGAAGTGGCTTGCTTGCCCGCCGATCTGCCCGAGTTCATCGCGGTTGACCTGAGCGATCTGAAAAAAGGCACCTCCTTGCACGCCAAGGATCTGACCCTGCCCAACGGCGTAAAAGCAGTCATCCGTGGCCGCGAAAACCCCGTCATCGTGTCGGTGGTAGCACCGGTGGCCGAAGTGGTCGAGGCCCCTGTTGCCGCGCCCGTCAAAGGCAAAGGCAAAAAGTAAGCCCTGCGCTGCTTGATGCACACGGCCCACTTCGGTGGGCCGTTTTGCTTTGGGGTCTGCGCTTTCGGTCTACCATGCGCCCTGTCGGTCCGTTTTACTTTTCCTTGCGCCCGCAATCCATTTCTAGCACGCCATGATCAAGCTCCTCGTTGGCCTGGGCAATCCCGGCCCCGACTATGACGCCACCCGCCACAACGCCGGCTTCTGGTTTGTCGATGGCGCCGCGCGCGCGCTCAAAACCACGCTGCTGATGGACCGCAGCTACCACGGCCTGGTGGCGCGCACCACCTTTGAGGGCCAGACGGTATGGCTGCTCGAACCCCAGACTTTCATGAACCTGTCGGGCAAATCGGTCGCGGCGCTCGCGCGTTTTTTCAAGATCAACCCCGATGAGATTTTGGTCGTGCACGACGAGCTGGATCTGCCTCCGGGCGAGGCCAAGCTCAAGTTTGGCGGCAGCCACGCCGGCCACAACGGCTTGCGCGACATCCATGCCCAACTCGGCACTGGCGACTACTGGCGCTTGCGCTTGGGCGTGGGCCACCCGGGCGCCAAATCCGAAGTCATCCATTGGGTGCTGAAAAAACCAACGTTGGACCACCGCATCGCCATTGACCAATGCATTGACCGGGCGCTGACCGCCCTGCCCGCGCTGCTGGCGGGCGACATGAACAAAGCCATGCTGCTGATCCACACCAGCAAGCCACCACGGCCTAAACTACCCAGGCCAGAAGCGCAGCCGGATCCAGCCAAGGAACCGACCGCGCCGCCCCTGGCACCGTAGTTGCGAGCGGCCACAGAGCCGCAGCATCCGTATTCATCAGGGAGGAAACCATGAAAGCTTTGCATTTCAGGCGGTGGGCTTGCGCCATTTTTGTCACGGGCGCCAGCGCGATGGGCGCCGCGCAGGCCCAAACCATTTACCGCTGCGGCACCAATTACAGCGACACACCATGCGCCCAGGCGGTGGCGGTGCCCACGGCGGACCCGCGCACGCCAGCCCAAAAAGCCCAAACCGACGAGGC
Organism: Burkholderiales bacterium; assembly: GCA_947453585.1. GTDB lineage: Bacteria > Pseudomonadota > Gammaproteobacteria > Burkholderiales > Burkholderiaceae_C > Allorhodoferax. The sequence continues at coordinate 2,594 of CANGHQ010000177.1, forward strand.
CACAGCCCGCTCTGCAAGCCTTGCGGGCCAATTGGAAAAAGCGCGCCGCGCCGATGAGGCTGCCGCCCAACAACGCGCACAAACGCAAACCTTGGCAGCGGCCAAAGCTGCGCCCAAACCCCAGGCGGACGAAGCGCCAGAGAAGACTAAAAAGGGCGGGAAGCACAAGAAGGCGGCTGGGGCTGCTGCAGAAAAAGTGAGTAAGCCCAAACTGAGCAAGCCCAAAAAGCCAGACGGCTTTACGGTCAAAGTGCCCGCCCCGGCGAAAACCAAAGCCAAAACGCAAACCAAGCCTTGAACGCGGAGCGCCTGCAAACCGCAAGCGAGCTCGGTGAATCCGGGGCGGGCGCGGGCTTTGGCGCGCGGTTCGGCTGCCCCAGGGCCCGATGGAACGGCAGTTTGCCGGCTTAAAGACCCGAAGCGGGTGGCAGAGGCACTATGTCAGTCTTGGCAGCAGGCGTTGCGGCGGCGCCCGCTTGCAGGCGGCGGTATTTTTGCCACAGGGTTTCGCGGTCTTCAACAAAGGCCGGATGGATGGGAATACAGGCCACCGGGCAGACTTGCACGCATTGGGGCTCGTCAAAATGGCCGACGCACTCGGTGCACTTGTGCGGGTCAATCTCGTAGATCTCGACGCCCATGTAAATCGCGTCGTTGGGGCACTCGGGCTCGCAGACGTCGCAGTTGATGCACTCGTCGGTAATCAGCAGCGCCATGGCGGGCCCTTAAGCGGCAGGCCGCAGCTTGGCCTGCAGGCGGGCCAGCACCGAGGGCGGCACAAACTGCGCCACTTCGCCTTGCAGGGTGGCAATTTCGCGTACCAAGGTGCTGGAAATCGGGGCGTAGCGGGCGTCTGCCGTCAAAAAAACCGACTCAATGGCGGGCGCCAGCGCACGGTTCATGCCGGCGAGCTGGGCTTCAAAATCAAAGTCGGTGACCGAGCGCAGGCCGCGCACCATGGCGCAGGCGCCTTGGCTGCGGGCAAATTCGGTCACCAGGCCGGTAAACGGCAGCACTTTGACATGCGCCCAAGGCTGCACCACTTCGCTCACCGTGGCCAGGCGTTCTTCCAGGCTGAACATGGTTTTCTTGTGGTGCGCTGCGGCCACCGCCACGATGACGGTGCCAAACAGGCCAGCGGCGCGCTGGATCAAATCGAGGTGACCCAGGGTGATGGGGTCAAAGGTGCCGGGGTAGACGGCGATGGTGGGCGCGCTGGCGTGGGCCATATTCAAGCTCCGGGAGAAGTTTCAGTCGGGGTCAAGGTTGGAGTGCTGGCTGCAGCAGCGGCGTTGAGCGCGGCGGCCCGTTCGTCGGCCGTGGCGGCGCGCAGCAAATGCGCATGCACTGCGCCGGCCTTGAGGTGACGGTGTAGCACCAGGCCCAGGGGGGCGAGTTGCGCTGCCGACCAGGCCACGGGCGCTTCCAGATAAACCCAGCCCTGGGGCGCGATGGCGCGGGCCGCAGCCGCCAGGGCGCTCTCCCACAGCACCGAGTCAAAGGGTGGGTCAATAAACACCACGTGCAGGCTGCCCGGCGCAGCTTGGCGCAAGGTAGACACGCCGTCGCCGCGCTGCACCAGCACCTGGTGCGCCGCGAGCTGTAGCTGGGTGCGCTTGAGCTGCTCGATCAGGCCGCTGTCTTGTTCGACCAGCACCACGTCTTGCGCGCCGCGCGAGGCGGCCTCAAAACCCAGTGCGCCGGTGCCGGCAAACACATCGACGCAGCGCATGCCGCGCAAATCCTGGCCCAGCCAGTTGAACAGGGTTTCGCGCACACGGTCGGGCGTGGGGCGCAGGCCGGGTTTGTCGGCGACTTTGAGTTTGGTGCGCTTCCACAGGCCGCCGATGATGCGGATTTCGTGGCTGCGCTGCACTTGGGGGCCGTGCTTGTGCACGGGGACGCGGGGCTTTTTCGGTTTCATGGGGCCTATTGTCGGGCTTGTCGGGGCAAGGCGCCAAAGCTGGGGCGCCAGGGCGGTATTCCAACCCATTGCGCGAGATTGAAAACCTTGGCCGGGCAACGGCTTCTTAGCCCGCAACGCTCTGGGGCATAAGCGCTTTGGCGTACATCCACCCCAAAATAGAGTGAATCAATTAATTCACAAAAATTTTCTTTGATTTTTTTAATTCACTGCGCTATCCTGCACTCCGGCACCGAAATAGAGAGCGTGGCCGCAGGCTTTTGGCGCTGTACTTTGCCGCGTGCCTGGTGTTCAGTCCTGTTTTTCAAACCAACATCGGAGTAATTAGCATGAAGTTAAAACACCTTGCGGCGCGCCTGGCGCTGTCGCTTTTGACGGTCGCCGGCGGCTCGGCGATGGCTGCAGACTGGGTGGTCGGCGCCAATGTGGGCAACGTGCCATGGGAGTTTCAGGATGCGTCGGGCAAGATCGTGGGCTTTGAGATTGACC
>CANGHQ010000178.1 GCA_947453585.1 Burkholderiales bacterium
CCCAAGCGCGACCAGATGCGCTGCGAGAGGTTTTGCGCCAAGGACAGACCGGTGACGCGGCGGATGATCCAGCCCAGGGCGTCGGTATTGACGGTTTTGTAGGAGAAGTTCGCCCCGTGCGCCCCTTGCTTTTCGACGGTTTGCAAAAACTCGTAAAAACTGTCGGGTCCCTGGTAGCCAGGCGGGCGGGGAATCAGGCCACCGGCACGGGCGTGGCTCCAGATTTCGGCCTGGGGGTCGGTATAGACCTCGCTGTATTGCAGACCGGTGGTCATGTCCATCACCTCGCGCACCGTAGCGCCACCAAAAGCGCTGCCCGCCAGCTCGGGCACGTAATGCGCAACCGTGGCCGCACCATCGAGCGCGCCCTCATGGACCAAGCACTCGGCGATGGTGCCGATAAAGGACTTGGTGACCGAGAAAGCGATATGCGGCGTGTCCGCGTCCAAGGCGCCCGCATAACGCTCATAGGCGATCTGGCCGCGGTGCAGCACCACGATGCCGTCGGTGTAATTGGCCAGTAAGGACTCAGCCCAGGTCATTTCTTGTGCCACGCCGATGGGATGAAAGCGCACGGCGTCCAAATCCTGGCGTTCGGCCCGGGGCAAAGGGTGAACCGGGCCGTGGCCGCGCGCGACCACTTTGGTGGGCACCAATTCTCGGTAATGGCTATTGGCCCAGCGGTTTTGCGGGAACGCCATCATGCTGCCGTCGGCAAAACGCACCCGCTTTTCGGGCGGCGGCGGCGCGCCAACCATCCAGCCCAGGGTGCGGGGATCGCTGTCCAAGGCGTTGAGGAATTCGGGGGCGAGATTGGCGGGTTGGGTCATCTGTTTTCTCCCAAAAATTGCGAGCGGTGGTTTGCGTTTGACGAACAGCTTAGCGCCTGCGGTGGGGCTCGGGGGTCGCGCCGGTTACCATCACCGGCTATGTTCAGTTACCGACACGCCTTTCACGCTGGCAACCATGCCGACGTACTCAAACACACCGTCTTGCTCGCCGTGCTCAAGCACATGGCGCAAAAAGAGACGCCTTTTACGGTGTTTGACACCCACGCGGGCGCCGGCCTGTACCGGCTCGATGGCGATTACGCCCAGACCAGCGCCGAGGCCGCGCAAGGCTTTTTGAAGCTGATCGCCGCCAAACCGGCCACGCCGCTGGCCCCGGCGGTACAGGATTACATTGATCTGGTGGCCAGCTTTAACTCTGGCGGACAGTGGAAGGTGTATCCGGGCTCGCCCTTCATCATTCAGCAGCACCTGCGCGGGCGCGACAAGCTCAAGCTGTTTGAGTTGCACCCTACCGACGCCAAAACGCTCGCGGCCAATATCGCCCAGTTGGAGGCCGGACGCCAAGTGGCGATTGCAATAGAAGACGGCTTTGAAGGCGTGAAGAAGTTTTTGCCCCCGCCCTCGCGCCGCGCGCTCTTGTTTTGTGACCCGAGCTACGAGATCAAGCACGACTACGCCCGCGTGCAAGCCATGGTGGCAGACGCGCTGGTGCGCTTTGCCACTGGCACCTATGCGGTGTGGTACCCCTTGATTCCGCGCCCCGAGGCGCACGACCTGCCGCGCAAGCTCAAAACCCTGGCAGTGCGCGCAGGCAAAAGCTGGCTGGAAGCCACGCTCACCGTCAAATCCAGCAAGCTGCTGCACGACGACGAGGGCGAGACGATTCGCCCCGGCCTGCCCGCCAGCGGAGTGTTTTTGATCAATCCGCCCTACACCCTGAAAGCGGCGCTCAAAGACGCGCTGCCGCAGCTCGCCACCATCCTCGGCCAAGACCAACACGCAACGCACACGCTCGAATCGGGCGGTTAAGACTTTTCTATACCGGTCCCGACCCGGCGCAGGCGGGCTCAGGCCACCAGCGTCAGCGGCGCTTGTTGCCCAGGCACCAAGCCCAATTGCTCGCAAATCGCCAGCGTAGGCCCACTTTGGTTGAGCGTGTAGAAATGCAGCGACGGCGCACCACCGGCGCGCAATTGTTGGCACAGCCCCGTGACCACATCCAGGCCAAAAGCCTTGATGGACTCCAGGTCATCGCCATAGCTTTGCAGGCGCAGGCGAATCCAGCGCGGGATTTCGGCACCGCACACATCAGAAAAACGCAGCAGCTGCGCCGCGTTGGTGATCGGCAAGATCCCGGGCACCACGGACAAGTTCAGGCCGGTGGCGTCCATGTCTTCGAGCAGGCGAAAGTAGGCGTCGGCGTTGTAGAAATACTGCGTGATCGCCACATCGGCCCCGGCGCGCGCCTTGGCCACCAGGGCGTGGATGTCGGCCTGGGGCGAATGCGCTTGCGGATGGGTTTCCGGGTAGCAGGCCACCGAGATGTGGAAGTCGTCGCCCGTCTCGGCGCGGATAAAGGCCACCAGGTCAGAGGCGTACGAAAAATCGCCGCCGTGGTAGCCCTCGGGCAGATCACCGCGCAAAGCCACCAGGCGCTTGACGCCCATGGCTTTGAGCGTGGCGAGCTGCGTACGCACGGTCTCGCGTGTGGCGTTGATGCAGGTGAAATGCGAGGCTGCGGGCAGGCCCTCATCCAGAATTTCGCCCACCGCCTTAAAGGTGCCTTCCTGCGTGGAACCACCGGCACCAAAGGTGACGGAGCAAAAAGTCGGTTGCAGGGGGTAGAGTTGCTGGCGCACTAGGCGCAGCTTGTCGGCCCCTTCCGGTGTCTTGGGAGGGAAGAATTCCAGACTGACTGGAATCCGGGGAGTAGAAAACATGGCGTTCTCATTCGGAATTAGCGGTTTCGCCCGGTTTATGGGCGCAAATAAAGAATTCGTGGTTGCCGTCTCCGCCCGCAATGGGGGAGTCGAACCACGCAGTGACCGTGAGGCCCAGGTCAGCGCATGCGTCACGCAAGCGCTGCTCCACCAACAAATACATGGATGCGTCCTTGACGATGCCGCCTTTGCCCACCTGCCCCGGCTGCAGTTCAAACTGCGGCTTGACCAGGGTCAGCAAGGTGCCGCCCGCCTTGAGCAGGGGCACGACGGCCGGCAAAACCAGCGTCTGGGAGATGAAGGACAAGTCCGCCACCACTAGGTCAAACGCCGGCACAAAGCCCTTGGAATGCGCGGCGGCGGCATCAAGCGCGTCTTCATCGCCCCCGTCTGATCCGTCGTCATCCAAAGCGTCATCGTCGTCAAACATGCCATCCGCACCCACACTGTCCTCGTAGGCCGCGACCAGGTCGTCGGCTACCAAGGCACGCGCATTGACTTTTTCCACACACAGCACGCGCGGGTCGGTGCGCAGCTGCGGATGCAATTGGGCGCTGCCCACATCCACACCCACCACCGACACGGCGCCGTGCTGCAACAGGCAGTCGGTAAAACCGCCCGTGGACTGGCCCACATCCAGGCATGCAAAACCGGTCACATCCAGGCCCAGGTGCTTGAGCGCGGCTTCAAGCTTCAAGCCGCCGCGCGACACATAGCGTGCCTCGGCGTCATTGAGCAGCCGCACTGAAGCGTCCTCGGGCACGTCGTCACCGTTTTTTGCCACCCGTTTCCAGGTGTCGCCTTGCTGCCATTCCACTCCGTCGGCAATCAGGCGCTGGGCCTGGGAACGGGTGCTGGCAAGCTGGATCTGAACCAGCAGTTGGTCAATGCGCATTCAGTGGGACATCAATACCGGTAGGTATTCGCTTTGTAGGGACCGGCCTTGCTCACGCCGATGTAGGAGGCTTGCTCGTCGGTCAGTTCGGTCAGCATGGCGCCGACTTTCTTCAGGTGCAAGCGCGCCACTTTTTCGTCCAAGTGCTTGGGCAACACGTACACGTGGCCGGCCTTGTACTCTTTGGGCTTGGTGAACAGCTCAATTTGTGCAATCGTCTGGTTGGCAAAGCTCGAAGACATGACAAAGCTGGGGTGGCCGGTGCCGCAACCCAGGTTGACCAAGCGGCCTTTGGCCAGCAAGATGATGCGCTTCTCGGGCTTGCCGCCCTTGCCTTTGGTGGCCGGGAAGATCACGTGGTCCACCTGGGGCTTGATCTCTTCCCACTTGCATTTGGACAAGGAAGACACGTCGATCTCGTTGTCAAAGTGGCCGATGTTGCAGACGATGGCCTGGTCTTTCATGGCCGCCATGTGCTTGTAGGTGATGACGTTTTTGTTGCCGGTGGCAGAGACAAAAATATCAGCCTTGTCGGCAGCGTATTCCATGGTCACGACTTTGTAGCCTTCCATGGCTGCTTGCAGGGCGTTGATGGGGTCCACTTCTGTGACCCACACCTGCGCCGAGAGCGCGCGCAGCGCCTGGGCCGAGCCCTTGCCCACGTCGCCGTAACCGGCAACCAGCGCCACTTTGCCAGCGATCATCACGTCGGTAGCGCGCTTGATGGCGTCCACCAACGACTCGCGGCAGCCGTACAGGTTGTCAAACTTGCTCTTGGTAACCGAGTCGTTGACGTTGATGGCGCGAAACGCCAAGTCACCGCGCGCGGCCATCTCGTTCAAGCGCAGCACGCCAGTGGTGGTTTCTTCGGTCACGCCGATGATGTTTTTCAGGCGGCGGCTGTACCAGGTGGGGTCGAGCTTGAGCTGGGCCTTGATGGCGTTGAACAGGCAAACCTCTTCTTCGCTGCCGGGCTTGGCCAGCACTTTGATGTCTTTCTCAGCCTTGGCGCCCAGATGCATCAGGAGCGTGGCGTCGCCGCCGTCGTCCAAAATCATATTGGGGCCTTCAGCGGCCGAGCCCTTGCGTCCGCCGAATTCAAAAATGCGGTGGGTGTAATCCCAGTAGTCGTCCAGCGTCTCGCCTTTGTAGGCGAACACGGGGGTACCAGCGGCCACCAGAGCGGCAGCGGCGTGGTCTTGGGTCGAGAAGATGTTGCACGAAGCCCAGCGCACTTCAGCGCCCAGGGCTTGCAGGGTTTCGACCAGCACGCCGGTCTGGATCGTCATGTGCAGCGAACCGGTGATGCGCGCGCCCTTGAGCGGCTGCGCCTTGGCGAATTCTTCGCGGATGGCCATCAAACC
>CANGHQ010000179.1 GCA_947453585.1 Burkholderiales bacterium
GGTGCAACACGCCTTGGCTGCGTATATGGCGCACGCGGCGCCCTACGCCGGCTTGCCGGCCTTTTACCAGCGCAAGCGCGATCTGTTTCGCGCGGGCCTGGCCCAAACGCCGTTGAAGCTGCTGCCCAGCGAAGGCACCTTCTTTCAGTGCGTGGACATATCCACTGTGAGCACCCTGAGCGAATCCGACTTTTGCCAGTGGCTGACCACCGACATCGGCGTGACCGCCATTCCCATGTCGGCTTTTTATGCCGACGGCTTTGACCAGCGCGTGGTGCGCTTTTGCTTTGCCAAAGAAGAATCCACCCTGCACGCGGCGCTGGAGCGCCTCAGGCAACTTTCACCTCTCACCTGAACGCCAGCCACGCACTCGCAAAGCACAACCATGTCTTACCTCGACGACCCCCGCGTATTTTTTGCCGCCGAACGCACGCTGTTGGCCTGGCAGCGCACCGCCGTGGCGCTGATCGGCCTGGGCTTTGTGGTGGAACGCTTTGGCCTGTTTGTGCGCATGGTCAACGCCAGCCACACGGTGCCCGTAGAGAGCACCGCGCCAACGCTGTGGTTTGGCGTGGCGTTTTTGCTGCTGGGCGCGGCCGTGTCTACGCTGGCGGCGCTGCAATACCAAAATTTTGTGCGCACGCTCACCCACCCAGAAATACCGCGCGGCCACAACACTTGGCTTGGGCCCATCCTTAACTACGCTCTGGCGCTGGCGGCTATGGCCATGGCGGCATGGTTTGTGTGGAACGGCGCCTAAAGCCAACTGGCCCACAGCCAACCCTTCCTATTTTTAACCCCTTCACATACCCCGACCTGCCATGACTGTTTCTATTACCCAGCACACCGCCCACTTTGCCACCGCCCCGCAAATCAGCCCAGATGACATGGCGGCCATCGCAGCGCACGGCTTTCACACTGTCATCAACAACCGTCCGGACGGTGAAGGTGGCGCCGAGCAGCCCACGTCGCACGCCATGGCGCAAGCCGCCCAGGCCGCCGGGCTGGTCTACCACTACCTGCCGGTGATCAGCGGCCAGATTACGCCCGCGCAGGTGGCCGAATTTGCGGCGGCGCTCAAAGCAGCGCCAGGCCCGGTGCTGGCGTTTTGCCGCAGCGGCGCGCGCTCGACCAATATGTGGCACATGGGGCAATAAACCGCCAGCGTTGACGGGCGCAGCGCTTATTGCAGTTGCGTCCAGGCTTTGTCCAGCCGCTTGACGCTGACCGGCTGCGGCGTTTTGAGTTCTTGGGCAAAAAAGCTCACGCGCAACTCTTCAAGCAGCCAGCGGAATTCGGCCATGCGCTCGTCCACCGCGCCCTTGCGCTCGGCCACCAGGCGCCAGTAGCGCTGCTCCAGCGGGCGCAACTCGCTCAGGCGGGTGGCGTCACGCGCCGGGTCGGCGCGGTATTTGTCCAGGCGCAAAGTGATGGCCTTGCAATAGCGCGCCAGGTGCTGCAGCCGATCCCAGGGAGTGGCCAGTAAAAACTGTTTTCCGATCAGGCGCTGCAACTGCTGCTGCGCATCCGCACAGGCATCAGCCGCGTTTTTGCTGTCCTTGATCTTGCGGGCCGCTGTGGCGAATTCAATCAACACGATGCCGGCCAGTCGTGCCACCTCGTTGGCAATCAACGTGAGCCGCCCCCGGCCTTCGTCCAGGCGGCGTTTGAAGGCAAATTCGTCCGTGGGCAGCGGATCCAGCAAAAAGGCGCGCTCCAGCGCCAGCGCAATGATTTGGCTGCGCAGCTCTTCAACCGTACCTCCGAGCTGCGTGGCGCCCTCGCCCCGGCCCACTTGCAGGTACGACACGGCCATTTTTTGCAGATCGGGAATGTTCTTTTCCAGGTACTTGAGCGCGTCTTTGATCTGCAGCGCAAACAGGCGGCGCAGACCGGCGCGGTGTTTGGCAGCGGCCGCCTCAGGCTCGTCAAACACCTCGATGGTGACGGCGTCGCCCGCGTCCATGAGCGCCGGAAAACCGATCAGCGTTTGCGCGCCCTTGCGTATTTCCAGCAGCTCGGGCAGCTCGCCAAAGGTCCAGGCGGTAAAGCGCTGGTCCACCAGGTTTTGTGCGCCCGGCGCGGGTTTGGTGGCGGCGGGCGCTGCGCTTGCCGGGGAGTTCGCTTTGTTCTGCGCCAAGGCTGCACCGCTGGCACCCGCAGCGCTTGAAACGCCAGGGGCCGACTTGCCCACGTCTGCACTACCTGCACCGGCGCCACCTGATGTGCTCGCCACGCCCTGCCCCAGCTTGATTGATGCCAGCGCCTGAAAAGCCCCGCGCGCCTGCTTGCCCCATTCGGCTTTGAGCGCGCCCAGGTTGCGGCTTTGGCCCAACTGGCGGCCATGCTCGTCCACCACCTTGAAGTTCATAAAAAAGTGCGGACTCAGCATGTCGGTCTTGATGTCGGCGCGCACCACGTCCAGGGCAGTGGCTTCGCGCACCAGCTTCAAGACCGCGTCCACCAAACTGCCTGCGCCAAAGCGCTCATCGCTCAGGGCTGCGGCCATGCGCGTGGCGGTCTCGGGCAGCGGCACCAGGCGCGAGCGGGGCCGCTGGTGCAGGGTTTTGAGCAAGGCCTGCACTTTTTCTTTCAGCATCCCCGGCACCAGCCATTCGCCACGCTCGTCGTTGACTTGGTTGAGCACAAACAGTGGCACCGTCACGGTCACGCCGTCCAGCGCATCACCGGGCGCGTGCAGGTAGCTCGCGGCACAGTCCACCCCGCCCATGCGCAGGGTTTTGGGAAACATCGCGGTGGTGATGCCTGCGGCCTCGTGGCGCATGAGTTCGTCGCGGGTCAGCAGCAAAAGCTGGGGCTGCTTTTTGACTTCTTCGCGGTACCAGCGCTCGCAGCTAAAGCCGCTGCACACATCGGCGGGCAACTGCTGGTCGTAAAAGGCGTAAATCAGTTCCTCGTCCACCAGCACGTCCTGGCGGCGCGCCTTGTGTTCCAGTTCTTCGACTTGTTTGATCAGTTTGAGGTTAGCGGCCAAAAACGGCAGTGGGCTGTCCCACTGGCCGGCCACCAGCGCTTCACGGATAAACACCTCACGCGCGCCTGCCAAGTCCACCCGGCCGTAGTTCACCCGCCGCCCGCTGTAGACCACGATGCCGTACAGCGTGGCGCGCTCTAGCGCCACCACTTCGGCGGCCTTTTTCTCCCAATGCGGGTCGAGCAACTGCTTCTTTAACAAATGGCCGCCCACCTGCTCAATCCACTGCGGGTCGATGTTGGCAATGCCCCGGCCAAACAGGCGCGTGGTTTCCACCAGTTCGGCCGCCACAATCCAGCGCCCCGGCTTTTTGGCCAGGTGCGCACCCGGATGGGTAAAAAACTTGATGCTGCGTGCGCCCAGGTATTCGCCCTGCTGGCCCTCGTTTTCTACCTTGCAGCCCACATTCCCCAAGAGCCCGGCCAGCATGGACAGATGCAATTGATCGTAAGACGCCGGCGTGGTGTTAAGCCGCCACTTGTGTTCGGCCACCACGGTGTGGAGTTGGCTGTGGATGTCTTTCCATTCGCGCAAGCGGCGGACGTTGACGAAGTTTTGGCGCAGCAGCTGCTCGTATTGGCGGTTGCTGAGTTTGTGGGCGCTTGGTGTCGGCGGGGAGCGGAAATTGGGGTCAGAGCCCGAGTTTCGCTTTGCGAAATCGGGATCCGACCCCAATTTCCTTAGCGCTGGCGAAGCGGTATCCGGGCCACCGGTTTTTTCGCCGCGCGCATCACTAATCCACTTCCACAACTTCAAGTAGCCACTGAACTCGCTGCGCTCGTCGTCAAATTTGGCATGCGCCTGGTCGGCTTGGGCTTGCAGGTCCATGGGGCGGTCGCGCACGTCTTGCACGCTCAGGGCCGAGGCGATGATCAGCACCTCGTCGAGCGCCTGTCGGCTGCGCGCTTCCAAAATCATGCGGCCCACGCGCGGGTCTAGCGGCAGGCGCGCGAGTTCTTGGCCCAGCGGCGTGAGCTCGTTGGCATCGTCCACGGCGCCGAGTTCGTTGAGCAGTTGGTAGCCGTCGGCGATGGCGCGCCCCGACGGGCTCTCGATAAACGGAAAGTCTTCCACCACGCCCAGGCGCAGCGACTTCATCCGCAAAATCACCCCCGCCAGGGAGGAACGCAAGATTTCGGGGTCGGTAAAGCGGTCGCGCCCGTCAAAGTCTTTTTGCTCGTACAAGCGAATGCACACACCGTCCGCCACCCGGCCGCAACGCCCGGCGCGCTGGTTGGCCGAGCTTTGGCTGATGGGTTCGACCAACAACTGCTCCACCTTGCTGCGAAAACTGTAGCGCTTGATGCGCGCCGTGCCCGCGTCAATCACATAGCGGATGCCCGGCACCGTGAGCGAGGTCTCGGCCACATTGGTGGCCAGCACCACGCGCCGCCCGGTGTGGCCGTCAAAAATGCGGTCTTGTTCGGCCGGACTCAGGCGCGCAAACAGCGGCAGCACCTCGCAGCCACGCATCACCGGTTGGTGGCTCAGGTGTTTGCGCAAATGGTCCGCCGCCTCTCGGATCTCGCGCTCGCCGGGCAAGAACACCAAAATATCCCCGCCCACCCCACCGCGCCACAACTCGTCCACGCCATCGGCAATCGCGTTGTTCAGGTCGTATTCGCGGCTTTCCTCAAACGGGCGGTAGCGCTGCTCGACGGGGAACATGCGGCCAGACACCATGATCACCGGGGCAGGCACGAGTTTTCGTCCCTCAGCCGTGGGCCGCAGGCTGGCAAAGTGGTCGGCAAAGCGCTGCGCGTCGATCGTGGCCGAGGTCACGATGATCTTCAGATCGGGCCGGCGCGGCAAGATTTGGCGCAGGTAGCCCAACAAAAAGTCAATGTTAAGGCTGCGCTCATGCGCCTCGTCGATGATGATGGTGTCGTAGGCGTTGAGCAGCGGGTCGGTCTGCGTCTCGGCCAGCAAAATGCCGTCGGTCATCAGCTTGACGGACGCATCGCGCGACAGCCGGTCTTGAA
>CANGHQ010000180.1 GCA_947453585.1 Burkholderiales bacterium
GCCAGATTTGTGGATCATTCAGCAGATTGCCAAGCGTATGGGGCTCAACTGGAACTACCAAGGTGCTGACGATGGTGTTGCAGCCGTTTATGACGAGATGCGCCAAGCAATGCATGCCGCTATTAACGGCATTACTTGGGAGCGCCTTGAAAAAGAATCTAGCGTCACTTACCCATGCTTATCTGTAGAAGACCCAGGTCGCCCCATTGTGTTTGATGACAAGTTTGATACCAAGGATGGCAAGGTGAAGTTAGTGCCTGCCGATATCATTCCTGCCAATGAGCGTCCTGATGCTGAGTACCCATTTGTATTGATTACGGGTCGTCAGTTAGAGCATTGGCACACGGGCAGTATGACTCGCCGTGCAACCGTACTGGATGCGATTGAGCCAATGGCAACCGTATCAATGCATGGTGAAGATATGACCCAGCTAGGTGTTTCTGCTGGCGATGTCATTACCGTTCAGTCACGTCGTGGCGAGGTCGGTATTCATGTGCGAAGAGATGATGGTACACCACGTGGTGTGATCTTTATTCCGTTTGCTTACTATGAAGCTGCAGCGAACTTAATTACTAACGCTGCCTTAGATCCTTTTGGTAAAATTCCAGAGTTTAAGTACTGCGCCGTCAAGCTTGCTAAAGGTGGTCAGGTTGCTGCAGTGATGGGCTATGGAACTAACGATCCTAAGCGGCAGAAGCTTGTAGCTACTTCATAAGGTATTTGGTCAAAACAACAAAGCCCCCATAACAGGGGCTTTATTGTTTTGACTCTTAGAAAATACCCAAATTTAGATTGCCCTTTAGAATTCAGTATGGCCAGTTCAAAACCCCAAAACCCACCACCTGATACCAAAGCTGAATTACCCGTCCTGATTATTGGAGCGGGCTTAGCTGGTCTCACTGTCGCTCTTCATATGGCGGAGACTCAGCCAGTCATTGTGATGGCCAAGCGTGGTCTTGGCGAGGCTGCAACTGCGTGGGCGCAGGGTGGCATTGTTGGGGTGGTCGATAAAGAGCATGACAGCGTTGACTCTCATGTTAGCGATACCTTGGATGCGGGAGCGGGCCTTGTAGTGGAATCTACCGCTCGATACATTGCCGAACAAAGCGCCGAAGCCATTCGTTGGTTGGTTGAGCAGGGCGTACCTTTTACTGCTGATGAAGCGGGCCCTATGGGTTTGCATCTCACACGAGAGGGTGGCCATAGTCAGCGCCGAATTGCACACGTAGCTGATGCAACTGGTAAAGCCATTCATGAAGTGCTTTTAGATAAAGCGCGAGCCCATAAAAATATTCAGCTACTAGAGCATTGGATTGCTTTGGATCTCATTACCAATCGTCAATTAGATGCGAAGACGCAACGCACCAAACCGAACCGTTGCTATGGTGTGTATGCCCTCGACATTAAAAATAACCACGTAGAAACGATTGAAGCGAAATCAGTTGTATTGGCTACTGGTGGCGTCGGTAAGGTCTATAAATATACTAGCAATCCCGATACTGCTACAGGCGATGGTATTGCAATAGCATGGCGTGCGGGCTGCCGTGTTGGCAATATGGAATTTATTCAGTTTCATCCAACGTGTTTGTATCACCCCAGCGATAGAACCTTTTTAATTACTGAGGCAATGCGTGGTGAGGGGGGCTTACTAAAGCTGCCCAATGGCACTCGCTTTATGCCGGAGCATGATGAGCGCAATGAACTTGCTCCGCGCGACATCGTTGCCAGAGCTATTGACTTTGAGATGAAGAAGCATGGCTTAGATTACGTCCATTTAGATGCCACTCATTTAGGTGAGGCATTTATTAAAGAGCATTTCCCCATGATCTATGCGCGTTGCATGAGTCTGGGTCTGGATATTACTAAAGAGCCTATTCCAGTTGTGCCTGCGGCGCACTACACCTGCGGCGGTGTTGTAACTGATCTCAAAGGCCGTACTGATTTGGTTGGTCTGTATGCGGTAGGTGAGGCAACCTATACGGGCTTGCATGGCGCCAATCGTTTGGCCAGCAACTCATTATTGGAATGCATTGTTATTGGTAAAGCAGCCGCTGAAGATATTTCATCACTTAAACCCCCCATGATACCCAATTTACCCTTGTGGGATGAGAGTCAAGTTGAGGATGCGGATGAGCAAGTGGTGATTGCTCATAACTGGGATGAGCTGCGTTCATTGATGTGGAATTACGTCGGCATTGTCAGAACCAATCGACGCTTAGAGCGCGCTCTACACCGGATTAAGTTATTGCGATACGAAGTGCAGGAGTATTACGCTAACTTTAAAGTGACGCGTGACTTAATTGAGCTTCGTAATTTATTGGAATGCGCGGAACTAATTGTGAGGTCAGCGCTCATGCGAAGAGAAAGTAGGGGACTCCACTATAGTCGTGATTATCCTGGGACTTGGGCTGTTTCTTACCCGACCATCCTGACTCCTCAAGCTGACGGAAATTCTGAGGGCGCTGAAATCTAAGTAAGAATAGTTAGGCAGATATTCTCATTGAGAAATCTACAGCCTGAATATCCTTGGTGAGTTTTCCTAGTGAGATACGATCAACGCCAGTAGCCGCAATTGCTCGTATCTGATCTAAATCGATGCCGCCAGAGGCTTCTAATAAAGCACGGCCATTTGTAAAGCTTACGGCCTTTTTCATTTGTTCTATAGTGAAGTTATCAATCAAGATACTCTTTGCGTTAGCGGATAAAGCTTCTGCTAGTTCGGCAAGGCTCTCTACTTCAACCTGAATTTCCACACCAGAATCTAATGCCTGTGCAGCCTTAACTGCGGCAGCAACACCCCCTGCGGCAGCGATATGATTCTCTTTAATTAGAATGCCGTGCCACAAAGCAAGACGTTGATTTTGACCTTCGCCCACTCTGACTGCGTACTTCTGTGCTTGGCGTAGCCCCGGTATGGTTTTGCGAGTATCAAGTACTACACAGCCTTTTGGATTGGGGCTTACGCCCGCAATGGCATCTACATATTGCTTGGTAATACTTGCCGTCCAAGATAGTGTTTGCAGGAAGTTAATGCACGGGCGCTCAGCCGAGAGTAGGGCGCGCGAGTTGGCCTCAATATCACAGACCTTGGTATCGGGCTTCATCAAATCGCCTTCGAGATAATGCCAAGTCACCTGAGCTTTGGGGTCTAATTTCTTGAGGGCGCCTTCAAACCATTCTACCCCACACAGCACAGCCTCTTGGCGCACGATCAGTTGAGCATGAACATCTTTACTGGGAACGAGTTGCGCGGTCCAATCGTACTTGCCGATATCCTCCATTAGCGCATCATGAATATTTCGTTGACGTGCTTGCTCTAAGGTTTCGTTGTGATTAAACATAAATAGAAACAATCAAGATAAAAAGGGAAAAAAAGAAGATTAAGCTGCGCCTATATTCTTGACAAAGCCATGCTGGGCTTTTGCTAGAAGGTCAGGATGATTCTTGGTGAAGTCGAGCATCCGCTCAATAGATCCCAATGCTTTTACTCGAACAGCTTCATCAACCATGATTTCTCCTGAGGAGTTCTCAAGACAGTTTAGGATCCCTCGCAAGCCATTCATTGCCATCCAGGGGCAGTGGGCACAGCTTTTACAGGTTGCGCTATTGCCCGCTGTAGGAGCTTCAATCAGCAGCTTATGGGGTGCTAATTGACGCATGCGGTGAAGGATGCCCTTATCGGTGGCAACAATGTACTCAGTTGCAGAACCATCAGCCACGGCATTAATCATGGCAGAGGTGGAGCCCACTACATCCGCTAAATCCACAACAGCTTGTGGTGATTCTGGATGGACTAGGATCATGGCCTTGGGATGGGTAGCTTTGAGCATCTCTAATTCAACGGCTTTGAATTCATCATGAACAATGCAGGCACCATTCCAAAGCAGCATATCTGCGCCAGTTTGCTCTTGAATATAGCGACCTAAGTGGCGATCGGGTGCCCACAAAATTTTCTTGCCCTCAACTTTGAGTTGATGAACAATTGCTAGGGCGCAAGAGCTCGTCACCATCCAGTCGGCTTGTGCCTTAACAGCAGCACTAGTATTTGCATACACCACTACAACGCGATCAGGATGTAATGCTCTGAAGGTTCTAAAGTCTTTAGCATCGCATCCCAAGTCTAAGGAGCAGGTTGCATCCAAGTCTGGCATAAAGATGCGCTTCTCAGGGCTTAAGATTTTGGCGGACTCCCCCATAAAACGCACGCCAGCAACAATTAGGTTCTTGGCGGCATGGTTCTTTCCAAAGCGAGCCATCTCTAGGGAGTCGGCCACAAAACCACCCGTTTCTATTGCCAAGTCTTGGATATCACCATCTACATAGTAGTGAGCCACCAAGGCTGCATCTTTTTCAGAAAGCAGGTGTTTAATGCGAGAAATAACCGAGGTTTTTTCTGTCGCATCTAGCCCAGGAGGTGTTTTTGCCCAGGCTTGGGCGGTGCAAGTAGCCCCAGAGGCATTTTGCTGGGGGTAATCAAAACTCACTGGATAGCTAGATGAACTCATGTTGTGATGAAAGCGCCACCTTAATTAACTTCCAACCCCAGCCTAATTTATTACTCCTTCTAGGAGTAATAAATTGGCGAGGGTCGAAGCAACTTTAGCTCTATTTTTTTATAGCCAGAATAGCGCTTTTTAAACCTTCAGTGCTAAAGCGGGTGGTAGAGCTTGCATTAGGATTTCCTGATGAGGATATGATTAAATCAAAAAAACGACTCTCTGTAAGTTTCTCAATGACTTGTATTGGTAATACCAGGTAAGACTGAGCGCCTTCTTGGTAACGTTCCCATTTGATTAATCCGTCGATAGGTTTACCGCTATTAATAATGGTGATGTTCGAAGATTCGTTTACCAGCTTTAGTAACTCACTATTGTTGGAGGTGACATTAAAGGGTTTAACGAAAATGATAAGCCGAAGGTTGCTGGTATCAAGAGAATTTTTTGTTGGTATTTTGGTTAAAGCAA
>CANGHQ010000181.1 GCA_947453585.1 Burkholderiales bacterium
CTCATCGAGCTCGGCGTGGCGTTCTTGGCTATCCGCGAGCTGCATGTCGAGTTCTTCAAACCGAGCTTCGGCTTGCAGGGCGCGTTCTTGCAGGTCTTCGAGTTGGGCGTCCACCTCGGCGGCGTCCGCGGCGATTTGCGCGCTGCGGCTGCGCACTTGTTCTGAGAGTTGCGTCAGGCGCAGCACTTCAACTTGCAGGCTGTGGGTGCGGGCCTGCGCTTCCTGGGCCTGGCTGCGCAAGGCGCTCAGGCGCTGGGCGGCGTCGGCGTAGGCGTTCTCAGCACGGCCCAGGGCGGCGCGGGATTCTTCGGCCATCAGGGTCTGGGCGCGCAGCTCGCGCTCCAGGTTTTGGATTTCTTGGGCCCGCGCCAGCAGGCCAGACTGTTCGGCGTCTTGCGCATAAAAGACCACGCTGTGCGCCGCCACGCCGTGGCCTGCGGGCACAAAAATCGTCTCGCCCGCGCCCAAAGTGCTGCGCTGGGCCAATGCTTCTTCCAGGCTTGGTGCGGTAAAGCAACCCGCCAGCCACGATTGCAAGACCGCCGCCAAACCGGCGTCATGCACGCGCACCAGGTCAAACAGGCGCGGCAATGCGCCGCCTGCGGGCGCAGTACCTGCCGCCGGAGCGCTAAAAAAAGACAGTTTTGCCGGAGGCGCGTCGCCGCCAAAGGCCCGCACCATGTCCAGGCGCGAGACTTCAAGAGCGCCCAGGCGGTCGCGCAGCGCGGCTTCGACCGCGTTTTCCCAACCGGCTTGCACCTGGATGCGGCTCCACACGCCTTGCAAATGCTCTAGCCCGTGCTTTTGGAGCCAGGGCTGCAATTTGCCGTCGGTCTTCAGGCGTTCTTGCAGGGCTTTGAGCGCTTCCAGGCGCGCCGACACATCGGCTTGGCGCGCTGCTTCTGTATTGACTTGCTGCTGCTGGGTGCGGCGGGCCTCGTCCAACTGCGGCACCAGGGCCTGCAGCTCTTCCAAGCGGGCGTGGGCCAGCTCGGCGGATTCTTGCGCGCCCTCAAATTCTTCTTGCAACTGGGCCAGGCGACTGTCGTCGGTGGCGGCCAGGCCGTTGCGGTCAGCGCTCAGGCGCTCGCGCCGGGCGCTGAGCTGGCGGTTTTGCTCGGACACGCTGCGCTGTTCGGCCGCCAGCACGCCCAAGGCCTGCTGGACTTGGGCCACGCTGTCGCGCTGGGTCTTGGCCTGCGCTTGTGCGCGCTCCAGCGCTTCTTCTAGGTCGGGCAGTTGCTGAGCCTGGTCTTCGATCTGGGCCTCCAGCAGTTCGGCCTGCTCGTCGCCCACCAGCGCCAGCTCGGCCAAACGCTCGATTTCTTCCAACGCCTCGTCCCGGCGCTCGGCCCATTGGGCGCTTTGCTCGGCCAGGGTGACCAGGCGCTGCTCCACGCGCTGGCGGCCTTCGACCACAAAGCGGATTTCGGCTTCCAGACGACCGACCTCGGTGCTGGCCTCGTAAAGCAGCCCTTGCACCTGGTTGACTTGGTCGCCCGCAGCGTAGTGGGCCTGGCGCACCGACTCCAAATCGGCCTCAATGTGGCGCAAATCGGCCATGCGCGACTCCAGCGCAATCACCGCGCTTTGGGCGTCAGCCTGCACTTTGGCCTGGTCGGCCAGCGATTCGGCGCGCTTGAGGTACCACTGCTGGTGCTGCTTGAGCGTCACATCCGCCTGCAAAGCCTTGTAGCGCAGCGCCACTTCGGCCTGTTTTTCGAGCTTCTCTAGGTTGATATTGAGCTCGCGCAAGATGTCTTCAACCCGCGTCAGGTTGGCGCGGGTGTCGCCCAGGCGGTTTTCGGTCTCGCGGCGGCGCTCTTTGTATTTAGACACGCCAGCCGCTTCTTCCAGAAACAGGCGCAGCTCTTCAGGCTTGGATTCGATGATGCGGCTGATCGTGCCCTGGCCAATGATGGCGTAGGCGCGCGGCCCCAAGCCCGTGCCCAGAAACACGTCTTGCACGTCGCGCCGGCGCACCGGCTGGTTATTGATGAAGTAGCTCGACGTGCCGTCGCGCGTAAGCACCCGGCGCACCGCAATCTCACCAAACTGGCCCCACTGACCGCCGGCGCGGTGGTCGGCGTTGTCAAACACCAGCTCCACGCTGGCGCGGCTGGCCGGTTTGCGGGTGGTGGTGCCGTTAAAAATCACGTCCTGCATGGACTCGCCGCGCAACTCGCTGGCGCGGCTTTCGCCCAAAACCCAGCGCACCGCGTCCATGATGTTGGACTTGCCGCAACCATTGGGCCCGACCACGCCCACCAGTTGCCCCGGCAGCAAAAAGTTGGTCGGCTCTACAAAGGACTTGAATCCTGACAGCTTGATCGAATTGAGGCGCACTGCGTTGGGGCTGGGCTTGAGCGGGTGTTTGGGGGGTTAACAAGGCCCCGAAACCGGTTTTCGGGGCAGCGCCAATGATACTGTGCGGGTTTTGTGGGCTGCAGACGTGGCGCAGACTGGCGCACTTAGGGCTTCAAGGACCCCTGCGCCAGATAGTGCGCCGCCTCTTCACCCAGGCGCTGCAAGGCAGGCGCCAGTGCGGCATAGGACGCGATGACTTCGGCGCTGGCCCCGCCCCGGCTCAGGCGCTCGACGCGCGTGAGCTCTTCCACCAGGGGCCCAAAGCAAAACACCGGCACAAAGCCCTTGAGCGAATGCAGCCGCGCCGTGGCGTCCACCGCCCTGCCCTGCGCCAGCAAATCAGCAATATCCGGCACGTCCTTGCCCAAAGCGGTGCACAAGGCGGGCAACAAATCGCGCACGCCGTGGTCGTCGCCCAAAAATTCCAGCGCGCCGCGCAGGTTCAGGCAGGTGTAACTGGAAGCGGCGTGAAGGCCTGTTTGCATTGGAATTACCCCCGGTCATGGCGGCTCTGGCGGACCTGCCCCATAGCGCGCAAATTTTTAAGTTTAACGACGAATCAACGATAATCCGCGCCTATGAATCCCCATTTGTCGCTATTGCAGGCCTATCCGTTTGAACGCCTGCGCCAGCTCTTCACCACCGTCACGCCCAACCCGGATTTGCGCCCCATCAGCCTGGGAATCGGCGAGCCCCGCCACGCCACGCCCGCGCTGATCAAGCAAGCCTATTGCGACGCCATCATGGGCACCGGCTTGGCGGGCTACCCGGCCACGACAGGCGACCCGCCCTTGCGCGGGGCTATTGCGCAATGGCTGCAGCGCCGCTACCAGCTGGCGCTCAACCCGGCTTCGCAAATTTTGCCTATCAACGGTTCGCGCGAAGCCCTGTTTGCCGTTGCCCAAACCGTGCTGTCGCCTAGCGCTTCAGGCGCCAAGCCGCTGGTGGTTTGCCCCAACCCCTTCTACCAAATTTACGAAGGCGCGGCGCTGCTGGGCGGCGGCGAGCCTTATTTTGTAAATTCTGACCCGCAACGCAACTTTGCCCAAGACTGGGCCAGCGTACCCGACGCGGTGTGGGCGCGCACGCAGCTCTTGTTTGTGTGCAGCCCCGGCAACCCGGCCGGTGCCGTAATGCCGCTCTCGGAATGGAAGCTGCTGTTTGAGTTAAGCGACCGCTTTGGCTTTGCCATAGCCTCTGACGAGTGCTACAGCGAAATCTACTTCCGCGACGAAGCGCCTCTGGGCGGCCTGGAAGCTGCGGCGCAACTGGGACGCGCTGACTTTAAAAACCTGGTGGCCTTTACCAGCCTGTCCAAGCGCAGCAATGTGCCGGGCATGCGCAGCGGTTTTTGCGCGGGCGACGCGGCGCTGATAAAGCAGTTTTTGCTCTACCGCACCTACCACGGCAGCGCCATGAGCCCGGTGGTGCAAAGCGCCAGCATCGCCGCCTGGAACGACGAAGCCCATGTGCTGGACAACCGCGCCCAGTACCGCCAAAAGTTTGCCCAAATCACGCCCCTGTTGGCCACGGTACTGGACGTGGCACTGCCAGACGCTGGGTTTTATTTGTGGGCCGGCGTGCAGGGCAGCGACGTGGACTTTGCCCGCGATTTGTACGCTACTTACAATGTGACGGTTTTGCCCGGCTCTTATCTGGCCCGTGAGGCGCATGGCGTGAACCCGGGCGCCGGGCGCATCCGCATGGCGCTGGTGGCCCAAGGCGACGAATGCCTAGAAGCCGCGCAGCGCATCGTGGCCTTTGTGCAAGCCCGCAGCCCGGCCTGAACACTCTTTTTTTTCTGATCCCAACCTTTTTGCGACCACTGAGAATTCCATGACCCAACAACTCCAAACCATCCTCGACGCCGCCTGGGAAAACCGCGCCAATATCTCGGTGCAATCGGCCCCCAAAGAAGTGTCTGACGCTGTCGAACACGTCATCTCTGAACTCAACAACGGCGCCCTGCGCGTGGCTACCCGTGACGGCGTGGGCCAATGGACCACCCACCAGTGGATCAAAAAAGCGGTGCTGCTGAGCTTTCGCCTGAAAGACAACGTCGTCATCCAATCGGGCGACCTGGGCTTTTACGACAAGGTGCCTACCAAATTTGGCGGCATGAGCGAAGCCGAACTCAAAGCTACCGGCGTGCGCGTGGTGCCCCCGGCAGTCGCACGGCGCGGCAGCTTTATCGCCAAGGGCGTGATTCTGATGCCCTCTTACGTCAACATTGGCGCCTATGTGGACGAAGGCACCATGGTCGACACCTGGGCCACCGTGGGCTCTTGCGCCCAGATCGGCAAAAACGTGCACCTGAGCGGTGGCGTGGGCATTGGCGGCGTGCTAGAACCCATGCAGGCCGGCCCCACCATCATTGAGGACAACTGCTTCATCGGGGCACGCTCTGAAGTCGTTGAAGGCGTGATCGTTGAAGAAAACTCGGTGATCTCCATGGGCGTCTATTTGGGCCAAAGCACCCCGATTTACGACCGCGCCACCGACACGGTGAGCTACGGCCGCATTCCTTCGGGCTCGGTGGTGATAAGCGGCAGCCTGCCTAAGAACGACGGCAAATACAGCC
>CANGHQ010000182.1 GCA_947453585.1 Burkholderiales bacterium
ACGCATATTCTGGACACGGCGGCGCAGTTTGTTTCGGTGAGCGACCGCGAGGTCAAAAAGGTACCGCTCTTGCGTGGCAAAAGCGTATTCAACCTGTTTTTTGAGAACAGCACGCGCACCCGCACCACTTTTGACATTGCCGCCACGCGCTTGTCGGCGGACGTGATTAACCTGGATATTGCGCGCTCCAGTGCTTCCAAAGGCGAGTCGCTGCTCGACACTATTGCCAACCTGAGCGCCATGGCGGCTGACATTTTTGTGGTGCGCCACAGCGAGTCGGGCGCGCCCTATTTGATTGCCCAGCACGTAGCGCCCCATGTGCACGTGGTCAACGCCGGGGACGGTCGCCATGCGCACCCGACCCAGGGTTTGCTCGACATGTACACCATCCGCCACTACAAGAAAGACTTTGCCAACCTGACCGTGGCCATCGTGGGCGACGTGCTGCATTCGCGCGTGGCGCGCTCGGATATTCATGCGCTCACCACCCTGGGCTGCGCTGAAGTGCGGGTAGTGGGGCCGCGCACCCTGGTGCCCAGCGACATGGCGGCCATGGGCGTGCGTGTGTGCAACACGCTCGAAGAAGGCATCAAGGACTGCGACGTGGTCATCATGCTGCGCCTGCAAAACGAGCGCATGAACGGCGCCTTGTTGCCTTCAAGCCAAGAGTATTTCAAGAGCTTTGGCCTGACCCCTGAGAAACTGCTGCTGGCCAAGAGCGACGCCATCGTCATGCACCCCGGCCCGATTAATCGGGGCGTAGAAATTGACTCGGCCGTGGTGGACGGGCTGCAAAGCGTGATCTTGCCGCAGGTGACCTTTGGCATTGCGGTGCGCATGGCGGTGATGGGCATCGTGGCTGGCAACGAAGCGTAAGGAAAGCACGCCATGAAAATTCTCATTCAAAACGGCCGCGTGATCGACCCGGCCAGTGGCTTTGACGCGGTGGCCGATGTGGCGATTGCGGCAGGGCGCGTGTTGTCCATCGGCGAGACGCCAAACGACTTTGCGGCTGCACACACGATAAACGCCGCAGGCTGCCTGGTAATCCCCGGCCTGGTGGATTTGGCTGCGCGCCTGCGCGAGCCCGGCCACGAGCACGAAGGAATGCTGGCGTCTGAATTGGCCGCCGCAGTGGCCGGTGGCGTGACCAGCTTGGTGTGCCCGCCCGACACCGACCCGGTGCTCGATGAGCCCGGTCTGGTGGAAATGCTGCGCTTTAAGGCTGAAAACCTGCACCAGGCGCGCGTGCTGCCGCTGGGCGCGCTCACGCGCGGCTTGCAAGGCGAGGTGCTGACCGAAATGCTGCAGCTGACCGAGGCTGGCTGCATTGGCTTTGGCCAGGCCGAAGTGCCGCTGGCCAATACGCAGGTGATGCAGCGCGCGCTGCAATACGCGCGCTCCTTTGGCTACACCGTGTGGCTGCGCCCGCAAGAGCTGTATTTGGGCAAGGGCGTGGCCGCCAGCGGGCCGCTGGCCACACGCATGGGCCTGAGCGGTGTGCCGGTGGCCGCCGAGACCATTGCCCTGCACACGATTTTTGAGCTGGTGCGCGCCACTGGCACCCGCGTGCACCTGTGCCGCATCAGCAGCGCCGCCGGGGTGGAGCTGGTGCGCCAGGCCAAGGCCCAGGGCCTGCCGGTGACGTGCGACATCAGCATCAATTCCCTGCACCTGACAGACCTGGACGTGGGCTACTTTGACAGCCGCACCCGCCTGAACCCGCCGCTGCGCCAACAGGCCGACCGCGCCGCGCTGCGCGCCGCCCTGGCCGACGGCACGGTGGACGCCCTGGTGTCCGACCACACGCCGGTGGGCGCCGATGAGAAAGACTTGCCTTTTGCCGAAGCCGAGCCCGGCGCCACCGGCCTGGAACTGCTGCTCAGCCTGGCGCTGAAATGGGCGCAGGCCGACGCCGTGCCCCTGGCCCATGCGCTGGCCTGCGTCACCAGCAACAGCGCCGCCGTGTTGGGTGCGTCAGTGGGCGAGCTGGCCCGCAGCCTGGGGCGGCTGCACGCGGGTGGCGTGGCCGATATTTGTGTGTTCGATCCCCAAGCGTCGTGGCAAGTGCAGCCCAAGGCGCTGCGCAGCCAAAGCAAGCACACGCCTTATGCAGGCTACGAGCTGCCCGCCCAGGTGCGCGCCACGCTGGTGGGCGGCCGCCTGGCGTTTGAGCGCAGCGCCTAGCCATGCGCGCCTTGGGCCGCTTGCTGCGCATGCTGGTGCACATCGGCCTGGGCTTGTGGACGATTTACCGGCGCTTTCCCGCACTAGAGCAAGACGCGCGTGACGCAGCGGTGCAGGCCTGGGCGCACACCATGCTGGCCTGCCTGGGCGTCAAATTGCAAGTGCGCGGCGAAGTGCCGCAGTGTGGGCCGGTGCTGCTGGCGGCCAACCATATTTCGTGGCTTGACATCTTGGTCATGCACGCCGCCCGGCACTGCCGCTTTATCTCCAAAGCCGACATCCAGCACTGGCCGCTGATCGGCACGCTGGCTACGGCCGGTGGCACGCTGTACATCACCCGCGAGTCGCGCCGCGACGCACTGCGTGTGGTGCACCACATGGCCGAATGCTTGCGCGCAGACGAGGTGCTGGCGGTGTTTCCCGAAGGCACCACGGGCGACGGCAGCACGGTGCTGCCGTTTCATGCCAATTTGTTCCAGGCTGCCATCTCGGCTGATGCGGCGGTGGTGCCGGTGGGGCTGCGCTTTATCAACAGGCGCAGTGGCCTGCCGAGTTTTGCGCCCTGCTATATCGGCGACGACACCTTGGTCGGTTCCATCTGGCGCACCTTGTGCGCGCAAGACCTGATGGCGGTGGTGCATTTCGGCCCGGCGCAACACGCCGCCGGGCGCGACAGGCGCAGTTGGGCTGCAGATATGCGCGCTGCGGTTATCCGCCTGCGCGACTGAATTTTTAGCGAGCGGATCACCGCTTTTCGCTTCTGGCACTGCACCTGCGGGGCCCGGCTTGCCCTTTGGCAGTGTCTTGTAAAAAACTCCGTCCTCCCGCTTGAATTCCGGTCAGACCCATGCGGGTCTCGCTGGCTCTGAATAACGCGATTTCGTCAGTTTTTGTCAGATTTTTCGTATCAATACCGTTATAAAGGAAATTAAACAAATATATATATTTTATTAATTTGATTTTTATTTAAGCGGATGTAAAACACCTTGCGAGCGCTAGTTTCAGACCCTGCGAGCCAGCGAGAGAAAGCAAACGGAGCCATCGGGGCGGTACGCCGACGTGGTGCGCATGCGCTTCCATTATGGGTGTTCTTGCTGGGGTTGACAGCGGCGTGCCAGACACGCGCGAGCACCGACGCAGGCGCGTTGCAGCAGCAGTTTGAACGCGAGCGCGAGCAGGCGCGTTCCTTGCCCCGCAGGGTTGCGCCGGAGACTGCCGCAGTGCCCGAGCCACCTTCACCCCGGCGCGGGCAGGCGCTGGCGGTGCGCGGTTTTGCTTTTCGCGGCAACTCGGTCATGGACAGCGCGGAGTTGTCTGCAGCGCTAGAACCGTACCGCCAACGCCCACTCGAATTCGGCGAAATGGAGGCGCTCACGGCGGTGCTGTCGGCTGTCTACCGCGCGCGCGGTTACCTGGCGTCTGCGACGCTGCCGGCGCAAGACGTCTCCGATGGTGTGCTGACCTTTGTGGTGGTGGAGGCGGTACGGGGACAGCTGGTGTTGGACATAGGTGCACCGGTGCGCACCGCCCTGGAGCGTGTCACAGGAATCATTGAAAATCAGTTGCGCCAAGGAGACATATTGCGGATCGATGCGCTGGAGCGGGCGCTATGGATCGCGTCCGATCTACCGGGCCTGGCGGTTTCTGGCGCTCTGGCCGAGGGTGCCTTGCCGGGCCAAAGCGACCTGGTCGTGAGCCTCGCCGACAAGGCCGTGGTGTCGGGAGATGTGGGCCTGGACAACACGGGTGGCGCCTCCACCGGCAAAGACCATCTGGCTGCGAATCTTTATGGCAACAGTGTGCTGGGGCAGGGCGAGCTTTGGAGTGCCAACTTCAGCCTGGCCCAGGGCAGCAGTTATTCCCGTCTCGGCCTGACCTTCCCCGTGGGCTATAGCGGCTTGCGCATGGGCATCAACGGCTCGTACCTGGAATACAAGGTGCTGTCCTCGGACTACAGCCGTCTGGAGCTTCGGGGCGCTAGCGGAGTGTGGGGCTTGGACGCGGTGCTGCCGCTGCTGCGTACGCGGTTCCACAACCTGTATCTCAGCGCGGCTTTGGATGACAAGCGCTTTGTGAACTACTCCTCCGGCAACGTGGCGTCCCAGTACAGCAGCCAGGCGGTGGTTTGGAGTCTTTACGGCAACCGGTATGACGATCTGGGCGGCGGCGGTGCCACCACCGCGAACTTGAATCTTGTGCAAGGCCACCTCAATCTTGATGCATCGCCAACCCGCAGCGCCGATGCGCTCAGCACCGCAATGCGGCTTGACGGCCACCATCACCCAGGCCAGCCTGACAGTTTCCGGCCTGACCGCCACCAGTAAAACCTATGACACCACGACTGCAGCCACCCTGGGCGGCACAGCAGCGATCACTGCCTTGGGCAGCGACACCGTCGCACTGGGTGGCTCTGCTGTGGGAACCTTCGCCGATAAGAACGCGGGCACGGGCAAGACGGTCACCGTCACAGGCAGCACCATTAGCGGCACGGATGCGGCCAATTACACGCTGGTGCAGCAAAGCGGACTGAGTGCAGATATCACCGCAGTCGCCTCGGCAATCGACTTCGGGGCCTTGGTTTTTAAAGTTGCAAACAATAGTGCCACCCCACAGACGGCCGCGCTTGCTCCACCGCCGCCGATCGTCGATTTGGCGCCCCGTCCCATCGCAACTGTGCGGAACGTGGATCCGTCTTCGGCAGCTGTGGGATCCAGATACTCTCTTTTAGACGCCACAGCGCCCACA
>CANGHQ010000183.1 GCA_947453585.1 Burkholderiales bacterium
CGCTTCATTGCGGCAGCTGGTAAAGCCTTCAAACGCCTCTTTGTCGTTAAAGGCCACGCGCAGGCCCTTGCCACCGCCGCCTGCACTGGCCTTGATCATCACGGGGTAGCCGATGCCCTTGGCAATCTCAACCGCGCGCTCGGGCGTCTCGATGGCGTCGTTCACGCCGGGGATGCAGTTCACACCCGCAGCGCCCGCCAATTTTTTGGACTCGATCTTGTCGCCCATGGCGGCAATCGAATAGTGCTTGGGGCCGATAAAGACGATGCCTTCTTCTTCGCAGCGGCGCGAAAAGTCGGCGTTCTCGCTCAAAAAGCCGTAGCCCGGATGCACCGCTTGCGCGCCGGTTTGTTTGCAGGCGGCAATTATTTTTTCGGCCAGCAAATAGCTCTCGCGACTGGGCGCGGGGCCAATGTGCACGGCCTCGTCGGCCAGCATCACGTGGCGCGCGTCTTTGTCCGCATCCGAGTAAACGGCCACGGTCTGGATGCCCATTTTGCGGGCGGTAGTGATGACACGGCAGGCAATTTCGCCACGGTTGGCGATCAGGATTTTGGTGAACATAGCTATCTCCTAACGTTATTTGGTCAGCAACTCTGAAAGTTGCTTTGGAATTTTTTCTGAGCCCGCAGCGGGCACGGCGTATCTACTTCCGCTCATGTCCCCCGCCCTGCGGGCTCCTCCTTTACTTCGCTGCAGCAGACACGCCATGCCCGTTGCTGCGAAGGGGGTTGTGGTTAAACGAAGTCGCGCCAAACGCATCACTGCAGGCGTGGGGTGCCTGTGCAATTTGCGTAGGTAAAGGAGGAGGCCGAAGGCCGGGGGACACGGAGCAAATTGCACAGGCACTCCGCGCCCCCACACCCGGCGGCGCAAGGCACCCGGGCAGACCGTTCCATCAAAGTACTGCGTCATATAAAAGGAGCAGTTAAAGCGGAATGTTCCCGTGCTTGCGCCAAGGGTTCTCGATCTTCTTGTCTTTCAGCATGACCAGCGAACGGCAAATGCGCTTGCGAGTCTCACTCGGCAAAATCACGTCGTCAATAAAACCACGCGCACCGGCCACAAAGGGATTGGCAAAGCGGGCTTTGTATTCAGCTTCTTTGGCAGCCAATTTTTCAGGGTCGCCCTTGTCTTCGCGGAAGATGATTTCCACCGCGCCTTTGGCGCCCATCACCGCGATCTCGGCGTTGGGCCAGGCAAAGTTCACGTCGCCACGCAAGTGCTTGGAAGCCATCACGTCATAGGCGCCGCCGTAGGCTTTGCGGGTGATCACGGTGATCTTGGGCACCGTGCATTCGGCGTAGGCATAAAGCAGCTTGGCGCCATGCTTGATGATGCCGCCGTACTCTTGGCTGGTGCCGGGCATGAAGCCGGGCACGTCCACAAAGGTGATCACCGGAATATTGAAGGCATCGCAAAAACGCACAAAGCGCGCCGCCTTGACCGAGCTCTTGATGTCCAGGCAACCGGCCAGCACCAAGGGCTGGTTGGCCACGATGCCCACGGTCTGGCCGTCCATGCGGGCGAAGCCGATCAGGATGTTTTTGGCGTACTCGGGCTGAATCTCGAAGAAGTCGCCGTCGTCCACGGTTTTGACGATCAGCTCCTTCATGTCGTAGGCCTTGTTGGCGTTGTCGGGCACCAGCGTGTCCAGGCTCTTGTCCAGGCGGTCGGCGGGGTCGCCGCTCTTGCGAACCGGCGCTTTTTCGCGGTTGCTCAGAGGCAGGTAGTTGTACAAGCGGCGCAGCATCAAGAGCGCCTCCACATCGTTGTCAAAGGCCAAATCAGCCACGCCGCTCTTGGTGGTGTGGGTGATGGCGCCGCCGAGTTCTTCGGCCGTCACTTCTTCGTGCGTCACGGTTTTGACCACTTCCGGGCCGGTCACGAACATATAGCTCGAATCCTTGACCATGAAGATGAAGTCGGTCATGGCCGGGCTGTACACCGCGCCGCCGGCCGACGGGCCCATGATCATGCTGATCTGCGGAATCACGCCGCTGGCCATGGCGTTGCGCTGGAACACTTCGGCGTAACCGCCCAAGGACGCCACGCCTTCTTGGATGCGCGCTCCGCCCGAGTCGTTCAGGCCAATCACCGGTGCGCCCACTTTCATGGCCTGGTCCATCACCTTGCAGATTTTCTCGGCGTGCGCTTCGCTTAAAGCGCCGCCAAACACGGTGAAGTCCTGGCTGTACACAAACACCAAGCGCCCGTTGATCATGCCGTAGCCGGTGACCACGCCGTCGCCCGGAATCTTCTGCTCGGCCATGCCGAAGTCCACGCAGCGGTGTTCGACAAACATGTCCCACTCTTCAAAGGTGCCTTCGTCGAGCAACACATCCAGGCGCTCACGGGCGGTGAGCTTGCCTTTGCTGTGCTGGGCGGCAACGCGCTTGGCGCCGCCGCCCTGGCGCGCGAGTTCGCGCTTGGCTTCTAGTTGTTCAAGGATGTCGTGCATGGTGGGGGTCCTTCTGGGTGGTCGCTTGAAATTTTGCGGGTTAACTGGTGGCGCTGGGCGCTGCAATGTCCAGCGCGGCGAGCAAGGTGCGTGCGGCGGTGCTGGCGGCCAATTGGCCGGATTGCACTGCGGCGGTAAGTTGGGGAAGCTGCGCGCGCACGGCCGGGTTGTTTTTGAACGCCTGCTTCAGGCCTGCGTCAATGCGCTCCCACATCCAGGCCAGCGCCTGGCCTTGGCGACGCGCGGCCATCTGGCCGTTGGCGGTTTGCAGGTCTTTGAATTGGGTCACTTCCGCCCAAAACGCATCAAGCCCCTGCCCTTGCAAGGCACTCAGGCGCATCACTTGCGGGTGCCAGTGCTTGTCGCTGTGCGGGTCGTGCGGATTGCCGCTGATGCCCAGCAGGCGCAGGCTCGACGTGATTTGCGCCTGCGCGCGCATGGCGGCGTCGGCGTCGATATCTGCCTTGTTGATGACGACCAAATCGGCCAGCTCCATCACGCCTTTTTTGATGGCCTGCAAATCGTCGCCCGCATTGGGCAGTTGCATCAGCACAAACATATCGGTCATGTGGGAGACGGCGATTTCGCTTTGCCCCACGCCCACGGTTTCCACAATCACGATGTCATAACCGGAGGCCTCGCAGACCAGCATGGCCTCGCGCGTTTTTTCGGCCACGCCGCCCAGGTTGCCGCTGCTGGGGCTGGGTCGGATGTAGGCGCGCTCGTCCATGGACAGCTTTTCCATGCGCGTTTTGTCGCCCAATATCGAGCCGCCTGAGACGGTGCTGCTCGGGTCCACCGCCAAAACCGCAACCCGGTGGCCACGCGCAATCAGGTACAAGCCCAGCGCTTCAATAAACGTGCTCTTGCCCACGCCCGGCACGCCGCTGATGCCTAAGCGCAAGGACGTGCCGGTGTGCGGCAACAAGGCGGTGAGCAAGGCGTCGGCCTGCGCGCGGTGGTCGGCGCGGGTGGATTCGAGCAGGGTGATGGCCTTGGCCATGGCGCGGCGCTGCGCCATGGGCGCCTGGCCGCGCAAGTCCGCCAGCAAAGAGGTGTTGGCGGCCGGCATCACAAGATTTCAAACACCCGGCCGTCAGCCAGGCGGTAACGGGAAAAGTCGCGCACGTCGAGGGTCATGATGCGGGTCACGCCGGTATCAGACGCCAAAAATACCAGGGACGCGTCAGCCAAGTCCATCTGGGTGCGCGGCGACTCGGTGTAGCGGCGCATCAACTCAGCCATGCCTTCGAGCGCATCTTGGTCAAACGGAAAAATTGAAATGGCATCCGCCGCCACCCAGCGCAAAAACGCGTATCGCTGCGGCAAGCCCAGCAAATGGCTGGCCTCGGTCACGCAAGGCCAGGTGGAGGTGAGCGACCATTGCTCTTGCGCAGCCTGCGCGAACAACTGACGGTAGTGGGCGCTTTCCGTTTGATCACGGCCAAACAGCGCGACCATGGCGCTGGCATCAACGATCGCTGCGAAGGCCATGTTTTTCCTGCAGTTTGGCCAGCAATTGCGCGCGTGAACGCTCGGTGTCGTAGGGCTGCTCGTAGCCCTCAAAAGCCTTGGCGGCAGCCGCATCAGCCGGGGTGGCCAGGGGGCCATAGGCTTTGCGCTCTTCTTCCGCCTTCAAAGCCAACATCAGCTCATACGGGTTCTTGCGCCCCAGCGCGCGCTCGACCGCGTCGATGATGAATTGCGATTTGGTCACGCCCTGGCGCTTGGCAGCTTGTTCGAGCTGCTTTTCCAGTAAGGGGTCCATGCGAACAGAAACAGCCATGATTGACTCCGGTTGAAATACGGTATTACAGTATAACGAACCGGTTTTCAGGTGGCCAGCGACTTGTTGATCTGCGCCAGCACGTCTTTGGCGCTGACCGGAATCGGCGTGCCCGGACCGTAAATGCCTTTGACGCCTGCGGCATACAAAAAGTCGTAGTCCTGGCGCGGAATCACGCCGCCCACGAACACGATGATGTCATCGGCGCCTTGCTTTTTGAGCTCGGCAATGATGGCGGGCACCAGGGTTTTGTGGCCAGCGGCCAGCGTGGACACGCCCACGGCGTGCACGTCGTTCTCGATGGCCTGGCGGGCGCATTCTTCGGGCGTCTGGAACAGCGGGCCCATGTCCACGTCAAAACCCAGGTCGGCAAAGGCCGTGGCCACCACTTTGGCGCCGCGGTCGTGGCCGTCTTGGCCGAGCTTGGAAATCATCACGCGGGGGCGGCGACCCTGGGCGTCTGCAAAGGCGGCAATGTCCGCCTTGAGCGCGTTCCAGTATTCCATGGTGTCCCCGTTGGTGGTCTCGGTGTCAAAGGCCGCAGCGTAGACGCCCGAGACCTTGTGCGTGTCCGCGCGGTGGCGGTCAAACGCCACTTCAAGTGCGTCGCTCACCTCGCCCACCGTGGCGCGCAGGCGCATGGCCTTGATGGACAAGTCCAGCAAATTGCCTTCGTTGTGGCC
>CANGHQ010000184.1 GCA_947453585.1 Burkholderiales bacterium
CTGGGCGTACGGCAAAGCAATGTCGTCCAGCGCGGGCTGTTCCCCGGCGATCACTTTCATTAGCGGCCGGGGGCCGTGCACCAAGGCGCGGCAGAGTTTGGGAAAGCTGACATCGCCCCAGCCGGTAATCACATG
The DNA here is from genome assembly GCA_947453585.1 of Burkholderiales bacterium. Classification (GTDB taxonomy): domain Bacteria; phylum Pseudomonadota; class Gammaproteobacteria; order Burkholderiales; family Burkholderiaceae_C; genus Allorhodoferax. The sequence goes on from CANGHQ010000184.1 coordinate 136, forward strand.
GTCGGCTAAGGCGGCGATGGCTTGGTCGGCCAGCTCATGGCTGACTTCTGGGCCGCCAAGCACCACCTTGACGTCTGGGCGCTGCGCCTTGAGCAGCGCAACAGCGGCGGTACTGGGAACAACGTTCCATATATAGATGCCAAAACCCACAATGTGCACCGCCCCGGGCTGGGCTGGGCCGAGCGCGGCCACCAGGGCGTCCACGATGTCTTGCGGGGCACGGTGGATGGTGAATTCTTGTAGCGAGGTGCAGTCGTCCAGGTCGGCGCCGCCGTGACGCGCCATATTGGCGCGCAAATACCGCAAGCCCAAGGAGGCGTGGATGTATTTGGCGTTCAAAGTGGCCAGGACGATGCGGTGCGGCATGGCCCTATTATCAAAGCATGGCACGCAACAGCACCGGAGAATCCTTTTTTGCCTGGGACGGCGACGTTTTGGTGGTCAATATTTTGGGCAAACCCGCCGCCAGTAAAGATGCGATTGGCAAACCCAAGGGGACGCAACTCAAGGTCAGCGTGACGGCAGCGCCGCAAAACGGCAAGGCCACGGACCACATGGTGCGCTTTCTGGCGCCGCTGTTTGGGGTGGCGGTGCGAGATATCGAGGTGGTGTTCGGGCAAGAAAACGTCAACAAGCAGTTGCGCATTCAGTCACCCAAGAAACTCCCTGCCGTGTTCACCACGGCGCGGGTTTAGCTGCGAACTGCCACAATCGTGGCAGAGCCGCTGCTTGTGCAGCGGACTTTTGACTGAATGACTGCATGCCTTCGCACTTTGCCTTTTCCAACCCTTTGTCTGCCCTATTGACCGTGTTGGGCCGCTTGTCTCGCCTAGCCTGCCGGCAGATGCTGCCGCTGGCGATGGCTGTGTTGGCCCCTGCCTTGGCCGCAAGCGCCGCCCAGCCCCGGCTCGATTTGCAGGCAGGCACCAGCGCCGTGGTGCAAACGCCCGAAGTGCGCGCTGAGTTGGTGGCCTATGCGCCCCAGGGTGTACGCAAAGGCGCGCCACTAGAACTGGGTCTGCTGCTGCAACACCAGCCTGGCTGGCACACCTACTGGAAAAACCCTGGCGACTCGGGCCTGCCCACCGAGCTGCGCTGGAACCTGCCCGAGGGCCTGCAAACCAGCGCGGTGCACTGGCCCACGCCGCGCAAGATCAAGATCGGGCGGCTGGCCAATTTTGGCTTTGAGGACACGGTGTTGCTGCCGGTGACCGTCACGGTTGCGCCCGGTTTTCGTCCGGCGCCCGGCGCCAGCGACATCACCGTGCGCCTGAGCGCGTCCTGGCTGGTGTGCCGCACCGAGTGCATTCCCCAAGACGGGGGATTTGAACTGCGTCTGCCACTGCAAGGCTCGGTGGCAACGCAGCGCGCACTGTTTGACGCGGCCCGCGCCGCGCGCCCCAAGCCACTGGCGGCCAAAGTGCAAGCGCAGCTGGATGGTGACAGCTTGGTGCTAAGCGCGCAGGGCCTGCCCGCGCAGTGGCAGGGCAAGTCGATTTCCGTGTTTCCTGAGGCGGTAGACGTGTTTGTTACCGCCGCCAGTGCCACACCAAGCGATCCAGTGCGCAAGACTGAGGCCTCGGGCGCGGCTAGCGCTGCCCCGCCAGATGGGGGTACGCAAACCTGGCACGGCGCGACTTGGAGCGCACGCTTGCCCTTGTCGCCCCAGCGCAGCACGCGTCCGGCGCAGATCGGGCTGCTATTGGCGCTGGACGGCCTAAGCTTAGAAGCTGTGGCAGATGTCAGCGGCACCTGGCCCGACAAGGCGGCTTCCGCGAGCGCGGACAGCGGCTTGGCGGCAGCGCCTCTGAGCGCCCCAGCAGCGCCAGCAGACACCGGCGGGTTGTGGTGGGCGCTGGTGGCCGCTTTCTTGGGCGGTTTGATTCTGAATTTGATGCCCTGTGTGTTTCCGGTGCTGGCCATCAAGGTCCTGGGCTTTGCCAGCCATTCGGACCAGAGCGGCGTCTCGCGGCGCGTGATTGGTCTGGCTTATACGGCCGGCGTGGTGCTGTCGATGGCGGCCCTGGGCGGCGCCTTGTTGGCGCTGCGTGCCGGGGGCGAGCAGCTGGGCTGGGGCTTTCAGCTGCAGTCCCCCGCCGTGGTGAGCGCGCTGGCCGTGCTGTTTACGCTGATTGCCCTGAATCTTTTGGGCTTGCTGGAGTGGGGCAACCTGGTGCCCAGCGGCCTGGCCGGGATGCAACTGCGCCACCCGGCGGCCGATGCGGCTTTATCGGGCGTGCTGGCGGTGGCGGTGGCATCGCCTTGCACCGCGCCGTTTATGGGCGCTTCTTTGGGACTGGCGCTGACCTTGCCCGCCTGGCAGGCCATGGGTATTTTTGTGGCGCTGGGGCTGGGGCTGGCGCTGCCGTTTGCGCTGGCCAGTACGTTGCCGCAGCTGGCGCGCTTGCTGCCCCGGCCCGGTGTCTGGATGGTGCACCTGCGCCAGTTCATGGCGTTTCCGATGGCGGCTACCGTGCTGTGGCTGCTGTGGGTGCTGGGCCACCTGGGCGGCATGGACGCGGCGGCCTCACTGGCGGTGCTGCTTTGGTGCCTGGCGCTGACCGCGTGGGCGCTCAACCTGCAGGGGCGCAGCCGCTGGGTCTTTGCCACACTGGCCTTGGCGGTATCGCTGGCGCTGCTGCGGGCGGTGGGCGCCAATGTGCTCGCTACACCGACCGTTGGCGCACCAGCAGACTCCAGCAAGACTTCTGGCAGCGCGGCCACCGGCGTATGGCAAGCCTGGAGCGCCGAGCGTGTGCGCAGCGAGCTACAAAACGGCCACCCGGTGTTTGTGGACTTTACCGCCGCCTGGTGCATCACCTGCCAGTACAACAAGCAAACCACGCTTTCGCAAGACGCGGTGCTGCAAGACTTTGCGGCCAAGCAGGTGACCCTGCTGCGCGCGGACTGGACGCAGCGCGACCCGGCAATCACCCAGGCTCTGGCGGAGCTGGGGCGCAGCGGCGTGCCGGTGTATGTGCTTTACGCGCCGGGCAAACCGGCTGCTGTGATGTCAGAAATCCTGTCTGCTGCGGACTTGCGTGCCGCTTTGGTGGCGCTGTAAGGCGCGCACGCCTTGCGGGCTGGCTGCAGGGCCGGCCTTAGCGCACCGAGAACATTCGCTGGAAGTAGTCCGCCTCGAGTTTGGCCAGGTCGGTTTGCTTGAGTGCGCTGTCAAAAGCATCGCGCATCACCTGCCCGGAGGGCGTGCGCTTGAAGCAAACGTGCAAGGTAAGGCGGGCGATGGGGCGGGGGTTGAACACCACGCCGCCCGTGTCCTTGAGCTTGTACAGCGTGTAGTCCAGCACGTTTTTGTCCACCACAATGCCGCGGATTTTGCCGGCCCGCAGCTTGGCGATGTTGGTGGCGTCACTGGGGCCCAATTCCACAGCCTGGCGCTTGTCCTGGATGGCGGCGTCAAACTCCTCGCCGTTGAGGTAGCCGTCCACCACGCCGAGGCGGTAGGCAGCGAGATCGGACAGTTTGGCCCATTTGATGGGCGCGCTCTTCAAGGTGGCGATGCCCAGCACGCTGGTTCCGATCGACTGGGACAAATGGCAGGCCGCTTCACGCTCCTGGCTGAAATATTCGGGAAAGTACCCTTCAAACTCGGGGCTTTTCTCCCCCTTTTCCACCGCCTTGGTCCATTCAAACGAGGCCGCCAGCAGCCGAAAGCCAGCCGCTTTGGCCACCGTGGACGCGATGTAGGTTGACACGCCTTCCTTGGGCAAGAGCAAACCGGTAAAGGGCGGCCACTCCAGGGTTGCCAGGCGAATCAGCTTGGAATCCGACTGCGCCAGGCTGCAGGTGGCCAACAGAGCGAGAAGCAATCCCACCCCCAATATCTTGCTCATGCGTTTCCTCGGTTCCATAAAAAGGTGTTCAGGCGAACGCCGTAACGGCGCAATGCGTTCGAATCAGGCTCAGCAGCTCTGACTCGGCATAGGGCTTGCCCAGGTATTCGTTCACTCCGAGCGCCGCGGCGTAATCCCGGTGCTTTTGGGCAATGCGCGAGGTGATGACGATGATCGGCAGGTCAGCGAACGCTGGGTCTTGGCGGATCTCGCGCGTGAGCTCCATGCCGTCCATGCGCGGCATTTCGATGTCCGAGAGCACGACTGCCGGACGCTCGTCTTGCAGCAGCTCCAGCGCCTGCAGGCCATCGCCCGCCAAGGCGACCCGGTAGCCTTCGCGGTGGAGCAGTCGCTGGGTGACGCGGCGCACCGTGATGGAGTCGTCCACCACCAGTATCAGAGGCTCCAGGGCGGGTGGTGCCGCGTAGGAGCCCGAGACATCCAGCTCCCCGGATCCATAAATATCATTTGACATTGCTGTGGCCTGAACCCGGCGCGCGGCCTCGCCGAACAGGCTGGCCAGCGCCACGGGGTTGTAAATCAAGACCACAGCGCCCGACGCCAGCACCGACATGCCGGCCAGGCCGGGCAGACGCGACAACTGGGGGCCCAGGTTTTTCACCACCACTTCGCGGCTACCCAAGACCTCATCGACATGCAGCGCAACGCGCTGGCCGGCGCTGCGGATGACGGCCACCGCATGCTGGCGCATGGTGGTCTTGTGGCCGTAGCTGCGGGTAGAAGCCTTGAGCAGCGCGCCGCCCCAAAAGAAGGGAATTGCCGGACGCTCGCCATCTGCCAGGCTTGCACTGGCATAGGCCTGGTCCAGGGTGGCGCGGGGCACGCGCAGCACGGTTTCGAGCAGGTTGGCGGGAACGCCGATGGTGAGCGTGCCCATGCGCAACATCACCACCTGGGTGACTGCGGTGGTCAGGGGA
>CANGHQ010000185.1 GCA_947453585.1 Burkholderiales bacterium
AGGCAGCACATCGGCAATATGATCCGGGAGGACCCAAGCGGACATGGATTGGAGACACTTTGTTAAAAACGCGATTTTACCGGTCTGCAAACCGGTAAACGCAATGCGGCCCGAGAAATCGGGCCGGTCCGTCAGCGCTTATTTTTTGGCGCCGCCCACGGCAGAACCGCCGCCCCGGAAGATCTTGAAGAATTCGCTCGACGATGGGTCAACCACCATCACGTCGCTCTTGTTGGCGAAGCTGCTTTTGTACGCCTCCAGGCTGCGGTAGAACTGGGCGAATTGCGGGTCGCGGTTGAAGGCGTCGGCATAAATGCGGGCGGCTTCGGCATCGCCCTCACCCTTGATTTTTTGCGCGTCGCGGTAGGCGTTGGCAATCGTCACTTCGCGCTGGCGGTCGGCGTCAGCGCGAATTTTTTCGCCCTCGGCGGCTCCGGTTGAGCGCAGCTCGTTGGCCACGCGCTTGCGCTCGGCTTCCATGCGGCGGTAGACCGACTCGGTAATTGCTTCCACGTAGTCAACACGGGTAATGCGCACATCCACCACGTCCACGCCCCAAGGCTTGGCGCCGCGCACTTTGGCCAGCACTTCAGCCTTCACGTCGGCCATCAGCGCTTCGCGCTTTAAAGACAGTAGTTCTTTGACGGTGCGTTTGTTGATTTCTTCCTGAAAGGCATTGCGCACCACGCGGTTGAGCTGGCTGGCACCGGCGCCTTCGTTCAAACCGACGTTGCGGATGTATTCCGAGGGCTCCGAAATGCGCCAGCGCACATACCAGTCAATCACCACGCGCTGCTTCTCAGCGGTGAGCATGGGTTCGGCGTCGGTGCTGTCAAGCGTAAGCAAGCGTTTGTCGATGTACGACACGTTTTGAAATGGAGGCGGCAGCTTCCAGTTCAGGCCGGGCTCGGTGATCACTTCCTTGATCTGGCCCAGGGCGTAGACCACGCCAAACTGGCGCTGGTCCACCACAAACAAGGTGGAACTCGCCAGCGCCAAAAGCACCAGCAGCGACGAGACAATCAATCCAATACGGTTCATGGGGTTCTCCTAGCGCACGTCGCGTTCGCGGGTGCGGGCAGCGTCGCGGCTGCGGGGGTCGGCGTTGGCGGCGGCCGGGTTGGCCGGGGCTGCTGCAGGTGCTGCGGGTGCCGCAAGGGCTGCGGCGGGCTCACCAAGCGTGCCCATTTGCAAAATCTTCTCCAGCGGCAAGTTCAGCAGTGTGGCACCCTGGCGCGAGTCCACCAGCACCTTGGTCACGTTGGTATAGATTTGCTGCATGGTGTCGAGGTACATGCGGTCACGGGTGACCTGGGGCGCTTTTTGGTATTCGTTGTACACCGAGCGAAAGCGCTGCGCATCACCCTGGGCCTGGGCCACTACGCGGGCTTTGTAGGCATCGGCCTCTTCTTTAAGGCGAGAGGCCGAACCGACCGCACGCGGAATCACGTCGTTGGCATAGGCCTGGGCTTCGTTCTTGGCGCGTTCGCGCTCTTGGCCGGCCTTGAGCACATCGTCAAACGACGCTTGCACCTGCTCGGGCGGACGCACGCCGCCTTGCTGCAAGTTGATACCCACGACTTCAATACCGACCTTGTAGCGGTCCAGGATCTCTTGCATCATGGCGCGCACGCGGGGTCCGATCTGGTCGCGGTCTTCGGACAAGGCAGCGTCCATGTTCATCTTGCCCAGCACTTCGCGCACCGAGGTTTCTGCGGCCTGCACCACGGCGTCGGTGGGGTTTTTGCTTTCAAACAAAAACGCCCGCGCATCGCTCAGGCGGTACTGCACCGCAAACTTGATGTCCAGAATGTTCTCGTCCTGCGTCAGCATGGCCGACTCGCGCAGGCCGGTGGCCTTGAGCACGTTGTCGCGACCCACGTCCACCGAGCGAATCTGCGTCACAAACACCAGTTCGTGGCGCTGAATGGGAAACGGCAGGCGCCAGTTAAAGCCGGCGTTGACCGTGGTCTTGTAGCGGCCAAACTGCGTAATCACCGCTTGTTGGCCCTCTTGGACGATAAAGAAGCCGGTGCCCAGCCAAACCAGAAACACCACCGCCAAAATCACGCCACCGCCAATGCCTGCGCCCTTGAAATCAGGAATGAAGCCGCCGGGGCCACGTCCACCGTCGCCTGGCGGCTTTTTGCCACCGCCCATCCAGCCGTTGAGCTTGCGGTTGAAGTCGCGCCACAGCTCGTCCAGATCGGGCGGGCCCGACTGCGCGCCGGGGCGCGGCGTGGGACGCGGGCGCTCTTCAGCTGCCGGTGGCTCGTCTTTTTGCTCGGGCGCAGCGTGCGGTTTGGCGGGGCCGCCCTCTTCGGGCTTGGCGTCGTCGGAACGGCCCCAGCGGCTGTCGTTCAGATTGAACATACGGCCAAAACGCCCTGCCAGGCCGCTCAGATTAATAGTTGGAATTGATAATTTCATGGTCATAGCCTTCGCACAACGAATCCGATTGTCCACAATTAGGTTTCAGCCTCTTCGGCCAGAGGGGAATCGCCACCGTCTGTTGGGCGGTCGCGCGACACGATGGCGGCCAAAGCCGCGCGCAAACTGGCAATGCCGGTGCCCGCGCGGGCGCTCGCAAACAGACGCGGGGTTTGCACACCATCGACCTCGAAAAAGTCTTGCTCTTGCAGCGGCAGATTCGCAGCCTCCATGGCGTCGATTTTGTTAAATACCAGCAACTGGGGAATGTCCTGGGCCCCGATTTCCTTGAGCACCTGCTGCACTTGGCGGATCTGCAGCACATGGTCCGGGTTGGAAGCGTCCACCACGTGCACCAGTAAATCGGCGTCAATGGCTTCCTGCAAGGTTGCCTGAAAGGCATCAATCAAACCGTGCGGCAGGTCACGGATAAAGCCTACGGTGTCGGACAAGGACACCGAGCGCTGCGCCTCGCCCAGGTACAACTGGCGCGTAGTGGTGTCCAGCGTGGCAAACAACTGGTCTGCGGCATAGGCGCGCGCCTTGACCAGCGCATTGAACAAAGTGGACTTGCCCGCATTGGTGTAGCCAATCAGCGAAATATTGAAAGCGCCGCGCCGGTCGCGCTGCTTGCGCTGGGTCTGGTGCTGGCGTTTGACTTTTTGCAGCTGCTCTTTGGTGCGCTTGATGGTGGTGGCGATCATGCGCCGGTCCAGCTCAATTTGCGTCTCGCCGGGGCCGCCGCGCGTGCCGATGCCGCCGCGCTGACGCTCCAAGTGCGACCAGCGGCGCACCAGGCGCGTGCTCAGGTATTGCAGGCGGGCGAGTTCGACCTGCAACTTGCCTTCGTGGCTGCGTGCGCGCTGGGCAAATATTTCCAGAATCAGAAAAGTGCGGTCATTGACCGGCAGTTCCAGACGCCGCTCAAGGTTGCGCTGCTGGCCGGGGCTCAGGCTTTGATCAAACAGGATTTCTTCGGCGCCGTGCTGGGCGGCCAACAGCTTGATCTCGTCGGCTTTGCCGGTGCCTACAAACAGAGCTGCGTCTGGCGCGCGGCGCTTGCAGGTGATGGACGCTACCGGTTCGAGCCCGGCGGTTCGGGCAAGCAAACCCAGCTCTTCGAGCTCGCCGTCGAAATTAGGCAATCCCAAATCCACACCGACCAAAATGGTTCGCGCAGACGTGGGTCGGTCGGTGGGATTCAAACGGGGGAAGGTGTAGAACGTGGATGCACGCAGCAGCCTCGCGCAGGCAAGGTGTTAAGGAGCGGGCGCCTCGTCGGCACCAGGGGCGGCCAAATTGACCGCGCGGCCCGGAACGATGGTGGAAATAGCGTGCTTGTAGACCATTTGTGTCACGGTGTTGCGCAGCAAAACCACGTACTGGTCAAAAGATTCAATCTGGCCTTGCAGCTTGATGCCGTTGACCAGGTACACCGACACCGGGATGTGCTCACGGCGCAATGCGTTCAAAAAGGGGTCTTGGAGGAGTTGGCTTTTGTTGTTCACGATATTCTCCGTGTTGGAAAGTAAGAGCTAAGAAGATACCACATGGACTACCGCTTTTTCCCATCCCCAGGGCTTACAGGGGAATGGAAAAGCGGCTTTACCGGGCTGTCAGTCTTTGTCCGAATAGGGGTTGGAGGCCGACTTCATCTGGATCAGCAAGGGCGTGCCGACCAGGTCGAACTCCTTGCGAAAACGCCCTTCCAAAAAGCGCTTGTAGGAGTCAGTGACATGCTCCAGCGAATTGCCGTGGATGATGATGATGGGCGGGTTCATGCCGCCTTGGTGCGCGTAGCGCAGCTTGGGGCGGTACATGCCGGTTTTCTTGGGCGTCTGGAACTGCACGGCCTCCATCAGCAGGCGTGTGAGCACTGGTGTGGGCATCTTGCGATTGGCCGAACGGTGCGCCTGCGCAATCGAATCCCACACCGGGCCCAGGCCCTGGCGCTTGGTGGCCGATATAAGGTGCAAAGCGGCAAATTTCAGGAAACCCAAGCGGGTTTCCAGCGAACGCTTGACGATTTCGCGCTGGTACTCATCCACCGCGTCCCACTTGTTGACTGCCACCACCACGGCGCGGCCTGATTCCAGGATGTAGCCCGCAATGTGCGCGTCTTGGTCGGTCACGCCCTGGATGGCGTCGATCAGCAGCAAGACCACGTTGGCCGATTCAATCGCCTGAAGGGTTTTGACCACCGAAAACTTCTCGATCGCCTCAAAAACCTTGCCCTTGCGGCGCAGGCCTGCGGTGTCGATCAGTTCAAACTTTTGGCCGCCACGCTCAAAAGGCACGGCAATCGCGTCACGCGTGGTGCCCGGCATGTCAAAGGCCACCAGGCGCTCTTCGCCCAGCCAGGTGTTGATCAGCGTGGACTTGCCCACATTCGGGCGCCCGGCCACTGCCAGCTTGATGGTGGTGGGGTCGCTTTCTTCTTCGGCTTGCGCCATGGCCAGCGCCAGCGGTTCGAGCACCTGGTCAATCAGGGGGCG
>CANGHQ010000186.1 GCA_947453585.1 Burkholderiales bacterium
CTGCCGCGAACGCATGCTGCAGCACAGCGGCACGGCGCCTGCGGGTTGGCTGTCCCCCTGGATTTCCGAGAGCCCGGTCACGCCCGACCTGCTGGCCGAGACGGGCTACAGCTACACCCTGAACTGGTGCCACGACGACCAGCCCACGCGCATGCGCACCCGCTCCGGCCAGTCGCTGTGGTCGATTCCCTATCCGCAAGAGGTGAACGATATTCCCATGGTGATGGGGCGGCTGATGGACGGCAAGACTTTTGGCGAACTCATCACCGACCACTTTGACGAAATGCGCCACCAGGCCGCGCAGCAGCCGTTGGTGATGGGCATAGCGCTGCACCCCTACATCGTGGGCCAGCCGCACCGCCTGCTGCATTTGCGCCGCGCGCTCACGCACCTGGTGCGCGCGCGTGACGCGGGTGACGTGTGGTTCACCACACCGGGCCAGATTTGCCAGCATATGCAAACGGTGGCTGTATGAGCGCCAACGAAAACCCCAGCAGCCCTGCGCGCAGCAGTGCGCACTCCCGCACCGGCATGGTGACCAGTCCGCACGCCTTGGCCACCCAGGCCGGGGTGGATGTGCTCTCGAAGGGCGGCAACGCGATTGAGGCCGCCATTGCCACGGTCGCCGCGCTGTGCGTGACCTACCCGCATTTTTGCGGCTGGGGCGGCGACGTGCTGATGCTGGTGGCCGACGCCCAGGGCGTGGTGCAAAGCATCTCGGGCATCGGCCAGGCCGCGCAGAACGTGGCGGGCTACAGCGGCACCATCCCGGTGCGCGGGCCGCGCGCAGCGCTCACCACCGCAGGCGCTGCCGACGCGCTGGGCCAGGCCTTTGAGATCAGCCGCAGCGCCTGGGGCGGCAAGCGAAGCTGGAGCGAGCTGCTGGCGCCGTCTATTGCGCTGGCACACGAGGGTTTTGAGATCAGCGCCTCCGAGCGCTTTTGGCTGGACTTTCGCCTGCCCGAAGCAAGTGCGCTGGGCGACGTGTTTGCCGCGTTTTCGGACCAGGGCCGTGTGCCACCGGCAGGCAGTGTGCGCAAGCAACCGCTGCTGGCGTGCGCCTTAGAGACGCTGGCCGAGCGCGGCGCGCGCGCTATGTACGATGGCCAGTTGGCCCGGCGCATTGCCGACGGACTGGCGGCAGCAGGCTCGCCACTGACCCGCGAAGACCTAGCGCGCACCCACGCCCATGTGGCGGCGCCGCTGGCTGTGGACTACCGTGGCGGCACGCTGCTGGCGCACCCGCCACCCACCCAGGGCATCACCACGCTGCAAATCATGGGCGTGCTCGAGCGCTTTGACCTGTCCAAGGTGGCCCAGGGCAGCGCCGACCACTACCACCTGCTGGTCGAAGCCACCAAACAGGCCTTTTTGGACCGCAACCGCTACGTGGCCGACCCGGCCTTTGCGCAGGTGCCCACCGAGCGCCTGCTGTCCAAAGCCCACCTCGACACCCTGGCCGCGCGCATCCAAATCGACAGCGCTCTGCCCTGGCCGCAGCCTTTTCAGACGGGCGACACGGTCTACGTGGGTGCGGCAGACGCCGCTGGTAACGCGGTATCGCTCTTGGCGACCGTGTATTACGACTGGGGCAGCGGCGTGATGGCTGGCGACACCGGGCTGGTCTGGCACAACCGGGGCGCCTCGTTTTCGCTGGACCCAAAGCACCCCAACTGCCTGGCGCCGGGCAAGCGACCTTTTCACACGCTCAACCCCGGCATTTACCGCAAAGACGGCCGCACCCGCATGGTCTACGGCACGCAGGGCGCCGACGGCCAGCCGCAAACGCTGGCGGCCGTGCTCACGCGCCTGATTGACTACGAGATGGACCCGTTGGACGCGCTGGCGCAGCCCCGGTTTTTGCTGGGCAAAACCTTCTCAGACGCGCGCGATTCGCTCAAGCTTGAAGCCGACGTGGGGCCGGCGGTGCTGGAGGCGCTGGCCTTGCGCGGCCACACTATCAGCACGGTGGACGCGCACAGCCCGCTGATGGGCCACCCCGGCGCCATCGTGCTGGACGCCTTGGGGGGCATGCGCGGCGCGCACGACCCGCGCAGCGACGGTTACGCAATTGGCTGTGCATGAGCATTGGGCGTTAGCCGCCTCCACTGGTTTGGCCGCCTTGGCCGCCTTGGCCGCCTTGGCCGCCTTGGCCGCCTCATATTTGCCCTAGAGTTGCCTTAGAGCTCTTAACGCTTGGCCCTAACTCAGGCGCCGGTCGCGGCCAGCGCGCCCGACACGCCTTGCCAGGCAAAGCCCAAGGGCGCGCGCGGCGCCACCGGCGTGCCGCACAGCGCCAGCGCATGTTGCACACCGGCCACCACGCTGTCGATCACCGGCAACGGCACGCCCGTCTGCACCGCCTGCGCCATACCGGCCAAACCAGCGCCGCCCAAAATGACCGACGCCGCGCCACTGGCTGCAGCAACCTCCCGGCAGGCTTGTCCCAACAAAGCGTGCGCCGCCACCGGGTCACGCGCCAGCTCTGCGCCGGTCGCCGCCACGGTGTGAATGGCGGCCAGGCTTTGCGCATAACCCAGACTGTGCGCCAGCCGCGCGAGCATGGGCTCCCACGCTGCGCCACCAGTCACTATCGCAAATTGGCCGTGGCGCGACGCCTCGCAGAACGCCGCCTCGGCCAGCCCAGTCACCGGCACAGGACAGATCTGGCGCAGCGCCAGCAAGCCGGGGTCGCCGAAACAGGCAATCAGCACCGCGTCATATGGTGCTTGGCCAGCGGCTTGGGCCACGGCCCAGGCGTCCAGCACCGCGTGTGCGGCCACGGCAAAGCTGGCTTCGCAGGCAATATAGGGGGCGCCTAAGCGTGCGGTCACCACGTCCATTTGCGCCAGGTGCCCAATGGCGTCTTGTGCGTGGCGCAGCACCAGCGCGCTCACACCGGCTGAGGTGTTGGGGTTAATCAGCAACAGCCGTGGCATGGGCAGCGTGGAACAAGGCTGAAAGGTCTGGCGCTGGCACGTGGGGCGGCGCAAAGCGCAACTGAGCCTCCAGGCTGCACAAATGGTCTTGCATCAATTGCTCGGCCAGGCTGCGGTCGCCTACGCGCATGGCGTCGAGCAAGGCGCGGTGGTCGTGGCAGCTACAGGCGCTGGACGCCGGGCCGTGGCCCATCTCAGCCGGCTGCCCGTAGGCCATGAGCACGAGCGAGGTGCGCGACACCAACTCGCCCATGATGCGGCCCAGGGTCTGGTGTTGCGAAAACTGCGCAATGTGCAAATGAAACTCACCGGCGAGCCGAATCGCGCGGTGGCGCTCGCCCTGGGTGCGGGCGGCTTCTTCTTGGGTGATGCAGTGGCCCAGCGTCAGCAGTTCGGCGCTGCTGGCGCGCGCCATAAAGGCAGCGACCAGCGTGGGCTCAATCAGGCGGCGCACCTGAAACACCTCGCGCGCCTCTTGCTCGGTGGGGCGGGCCACGGTGGCGCCCCGGTTGGGCGTAATGGTTACCACCTGCTCGCTGGCCAGGCGCGCGAGCACCGGGCGGATGCGGGTGCGCGACACGCCAAAGGCGCTGGCCAGGCGGTCTTCGCCCAGCTTGGTGCCAGGGTGCAACTGCTGGTTGCGAATGGTTTGCACCATGCGCTGGTAAATGCCTTCTTCGGTCCAGGCGCTGGCGCTTGGTGCGGCCGCTGTGCTCATGGCGCGGCGCGCTGGCGCTTTTCCAGCAGGCGGGCGAGGCCCACGGTCAGGCCCATCACCACAAAAGACACCACCATGGTCACCGTGCCAAGGGCATAAATCGAGGGCGTGGTCACGGTGCTGGTCAGGCCCTGCAATTCCAGGGGCAAGGTGTTGACGTCGCCAATGGCCTGCGAGGTGCGGGCGATTTCGTCCCAGCTCAGGGTAAAACCAAACATGCCAATGCCCACAATCGAAGGCGCGATCAGCGGCAGCACCACGTGGGCAAAACCTTGCCATGGGCTCGCGCCCAGGTCGCGGGCGGCTTCTTCATAGGCGGGGTTAAAGCGGTTAAAGATCGCAAACATGATCAACAGACCAAAGGGCAGCGTCCAGGTCAGGTGCGCACCCAGGGCCGAGGTAAACAAGCCCATGGAGGTGCCAAATTCAGACAAGGTATCTTCCATGCCCAGGGCGCCAAACACGGCCTTGAGCGCCGAGTCCAGCAAGCGAAACTCCAGCCCAATGCCCAGCGACACAATGATGGACGGCATGATCAGGCTGGCCACGACCACAAAAAACAGCACATTGCCGCCACGCAGCTTTTTTCGAAAAGCCAGGCCCGCCAGCACCGAAAACACCACGGTAATCGCCATCACCACCAGCCCCAGGCCGAGCGAGCGCGTGAGCGCCGCGCCAATGTCCACCACGCCCAGGCCCTCGGCCAGTTTGTAAAACCAGTGCAAGGACAGGCCGCGCAGCGGAAAGGTCAGGCCGCCCTCGGGGCCCTGAAAGCTGAGCACCACAATGACCAGCATGGGGCCGTACAAGAACAGCACAAAGGCGGTAAAAAACAGGGCCAGAGGCCAGTAACCGGCGGAGCGTTTTTCGGCAGCCATTTACAACTCCTTGCGAATGTCCACCAAGCGGGTGAGCGCCCAGATGATCATCAAAACGATGGCCAGCAAAATGATGGCGTTGGCCGCCGCCAGCGGAAACTGCAAGTAAGACGCCTGCACCTGGATGATCTTGCCCACCGAGGCAATTTGCTGCCCGCCCATCACGCCGATGGTGACAAAGTCGCCCATCACGATGGTGATGACGAAGATCGAACCAATGATGATGCCGGTGCGGCACAAGGGCACGATGACGTTCCACAGCGTCTGCCAGGCGCTGGCACCCGCGTCGCTGGCCGCCTCGATCAGGCTGCGGTCAATGCGCATCATGGAGTTGAAGATCGGCACGATCATGAACATGGTGTACAGGTGCACAAAAGCCAGCACCACC
>CANGHQ010000187.1 GCA_947453585.1 Burkholderiales bacterium
ACCAAGGGCGCCAGCGAAATTGATGTGGCGCGCGGCGCACGCACCGTGGTGGACGCGCTCCAAGCTGAGCACCCCAATATCGTGCTCAAGGCGGTGATTGACAACGCCCGCCCCGTGCAAGAAAACTTCCAGGGCTCGATGGAACTGCTGTACGAAGGCGCTTTGCTGGCGGTGCTGGTGGTGTGGTGGTTTTTGCGCGACTGGCGCGCCACGCTGGTGGCCGCTGCGGCATTGCCCTTGTCGGTGATTCCCACGATTTTGGGCCTGAAGTATTTTGGCTACACCCTCAACACGGTGACGCTGCTGTCCTTGGCCCTCGTGGTGGGCGTGCTGGTAGACGACGCGATTGTCGAGATCGAGAACATTGCCCGCCACCTGCGCATGGGCAAAACGCCGATGCAGGCGGCCATGGAAGCGGCTGACGAGATTGGCATGGCGGTGATTGCCACCACCTTTGCGCTGGTGGCGGTGTTTTTGCCGACCGCCTTTATGGGCGGCGTGCCGGGCCTGTTTTTCAAGCAGTTTGGCTGGACGGCGGTGCTGGCGATTGTGGCTTCGCTGATGGTGGCGCGGCTGCTCACACCCATGATGGCGGCGTACATCATGCGTTCGCCCCTGGACGCCCATGGTCAGTTGCAAACCACCGAACCGCCCGACGGCCGGATCATGGCAGCCTATATGCGCACCATGCGATGGTGCCTGCGCCACCGCTGGTGGACGGCCTTGGGCGCAGCGCTGTTTTTTGTGGGCTCTATCGCGCTGGTGCCGCTGCTGCCCACCGGCTTTGTGCCACCTGCCGACCGCGACCAGACGCAGGTGACGATGGAGCTGCCCCCCGGCAGCACGCTGGCGCAAACCGCCGAGGTGGCCGAGCGCGTGCGCCAGTCCATCATGGAACTGCCCCAGGTGGTGGGCGTATTTAGCTCAATTGGCGGGGGATCGAGCGGCGACGCATTTGCGCCCGGCGCTGCGGCCGAGGCCCGGCGCGCCGTGCTGACCGTGACCACCGTGCCGCGTACCACCCGCGCTGAATCCATGATTGGCGTGGACGCGCTCATTCGGGTGCGCATGGCCGAGATTGCCGGCGCGCGCTTTAACGTGGGGCCGCCGGACAGCGGCACCAAGATGCAGTTGGTGCTCAAAAGCGAAGACCCGCTGGCCTTGCTGCAAACCGCCCAGACGGTGGAGCGCGAGCTGCGCACGCTCAAGGGACTAGGCAATGTCAGCTCCAGCGCGTCGCTGGTGCGCCCCGAGATCATCGTGCGACCGGACATGCGCCTGGCCGCAGATGCTGGCGTTACTGCAGCCAGCATCGGCGAGACGGTGCGCGTGGCAACCGCTGGCGACTACGACACGGCGCTGTCAAAGCTCAATTTGTCGCAGCGCCAGGTGCCCATCCGCGTCAAGCTGCCCGACGCGGTGCGCGCCGACCTGTCCGCCCTGGAGCGCCTGACGGTGCCCGGCAAAAACGGCCCGGTGCTGCTTGGCAGCGTGGCCACGCTCAGCATGGAAAGCGGCCCGGCGCAAATTGACCGCCTCAACCGCAACCGCAACGTCACGCTTGACGTGGAGCTGGGTATCCGTACGCTGGGCGAGGTCAACACCGAGGCGCGCGCCTTGCCCAGCCTGAAAAACCTGCCGCCTGCGGTGTCGATTGCCGAACTGGGCGACGCGCAGGAAATGCAGGCCCTTTTTGCCAGCTTTGGCATTGCCATGGGCATTGGCGTACTATGCATTTATGGCGTGCTGGTGCTTTTGTTCAAGGACTTTTTGCAGCCGGTAACGATTTTGGCGGCGCTGCCGCTGAGTATTGGCGGGGCATTTGTACTCTTGCTGCTCACCGGCCGCGCACTGTCGATGCCGACCATGATTGGCCTCATCATGCTGATGGGCATCGTCACCAAAAACTCGATTTTGCTGGTGGACTACGCCATTCTTGCGCGCCAAGCGGGCATGGAGCGCTTTGAGGCGCTGGTGGACGCCTGCCACAAACGCAGCCGCCCGATTGTGATGACCACCATTGCCATGGGCGCAGGCATGATGCCGCTGGCCCTTGGCTGGGGCGCAGACCCGAGCTTTCGTTCACCCATGGCGATTGCCGTCATTGGCGGGCTGATCACGTCCACGCTGCTGAGCCTGCTGGTGGTGCCTGCGGTGTTTACTTTTGTGGACGATCTGGCCCAACTGCTGGGGCGCATGCGCCGCAAACGTAGAGGGTCGCACCCGGTTTGATTCCCACTATCCTCCGGGCCGCCTTTCCATCCCCGCCTCTCCCCCAACCCCCTCTCCTCCCCGGCGGTGAGGAGAGGGGGAGCCAACAGCCACATTTGATTTCGTCGCCCCGGCTAGGACACCACTGGCCACTTCTGTGGATCGCTAGCCGACAGCCGTATGTGACGCGCACAGCTAGCCGCCACGCCAGTAGAAGGCTAGCCGACGCGACGAAACCAAATGTGGCTGTTGGCCCCCCTCTCTCGCCCGCTGGGCGAGAGAGGGGTTGGGGGAGAGAGTGGGCAAACTCCACCCCTGGGGATCAGGCCGAAATCCGGGTGTAACTGCCCCTGCCGTTATCGGACGAGCCGACTAGCCGATTGCCACCGGACGCGCCGGGTCGCCGCACCACTCGCTCCAGCTTCCGGCAAACAGCGCGCTGCCGCGCAGGCCCGCAATTTCCATGGCCAGCACATTGGGAATCGCGCTCACGCCGCTGCCGCAGTGGTGCACGACCCCAGACGCTGGGCGCGCGCCCAGCAGCGCTTCCAACTCTGCGCGCAACGCGGCTTCGGGTTTGAAAAAACCCTCGGGCGTCAGGTTTTGGCCAAAGGGGCGGTTCAGCGCGCCCGGAATGTGGCCGGCCACCGGGTCCAGCGGTTCTACTTCGCCCTTGAAGCGCGGCGTGGCGCGGGCGTCCACGATGGTTTGCGAGGGTCGTCCAAGTTGTTTTTGTACCGTGGTAGCGTCCACCAGCGTAACTTTGGAAGCAGACACGGTGAACGCGCCAATGGCGCTTGGGGCCAATTGGTCGCCAGACGCTATCGCGCCACCTTGCGCTGCCCAAGCCTGCAAGCCGCCATCAAGCACCGCCACCGCGTCGTGGCCGAGCCATTTCAGCATCCACCACAGGCGCCCGCAATAGTTGACGCCCTGGCGGTCGTAGACCACGGCTTGCTTGGTGTTGTCAAACCCTGTGGCCGCCAGCCACTGCGCAAACGCTTCGCGTGCGGGCAGCGGGTGGCGACCGCCGCTCATGGCGCCGGTGACAGCGGGGTCGCCCTTGACGCTCAAGTCCGTATTCAGATCGGCGTAAACGGCGCCCGCGATATGGCTTTGGGCGAACATGGCCCGTCCCGCCTGGGGCTGGGCCAGGTCAAAACTGCAGTCAAACACCTGCAGCGGCGCGCCGCTCGCTTGCAGGGCTTGAAGTTGGGCAACAGAGATCAGCGTCGTGTACATGGCGGGTGCTCCTGGGGGCTTGGTTTGCGGCAAAACGGGGTAGCAAAAAAAACGCTGCGGCGGCGGGTGTCTTGGACAGGCCGGGCTCAGTGCTCCTCAGCCGGGGTATTGGGAATGGCGCGTGAGCGCAAAACGGTCGCCAAAAGGCCGCTGACCACAATCACCGCAATTCCTGCCCAGCCCATGGGTGCAATGTGGTCGCCAAACAAAAGCAGGCTGTAGCCGCTGGCAAACACAATGCCCGAATACTGCATGCTGGCCACCACCAGCGTGGCGCCCTTGCGGTAGGCGCGCGTCATGCACCACTGGCCCAGCGAGGCCAGCACGCCGATGGGCACCACCCAGGCCGCATCTTGCCAGCGCACCTGATCCCACGGCGTAACGGGTGCAAACACCAAGCCAGCGCCGCCCAGCACCATGGTGCCCACGGCAAAGTAAAACACAGTGCGTTCTTCGGGCTCGCCCGCCTTGCCCAACGCCGTGACCTGCATATACGCCAGCGCAGCACCTATTCCCGAGAGCAAACCCACCACCCCGGCAAAAAGCTGGTCGTGGTCAATGGTGGGGCGCAGCGTCATCACCACCCCGGCAAAACCCAGCAGCACCGTGCCCATGAGCGGGCCCTGGCCTTGCCCCTGGCCGTAGAGCAGGGCGCCGCCCAAAATAAAGGCCGCCACCCACACGCCGCTCATGTAGTTCAGCGTCATGGCGGTGGCCAACGGCAGGTGCGCAATAGCGTAAAACCAGGAGCCCAGCGACACCACGCCAATCACGCTGCGCGTGAAGTGCATCATGGGCACCGCCGTGCGCAGGCTTGCCCCCCGGGCGCGCACCATCATGGCCATAAAAACCACGCCGACCACGCCGCGGTAAAAAATCAGCTCAAAGGTGCCAAAGCTGATGGAGGCGGTTTTGATGCCCACGGCCATGGTGGCGAATAAAAACGCACCCAGCACCATCCACAGGGCGGGCGCGCTGCTGCCTGCGCCCACGCGTTCGCTCATGCAGCGTCCAGCGCAGCGCCGGACATGCGGGCACGGTACCACTCGTGGAAATGCTGCATGCCGTCTTCCATAGGGCTTTGGTAGGGGCCCACTTCGTTGTCGCCGCGCTGCAGCAGGGCCTTGCGCCCGGCGTCCATGCGTTCGGCGATTTCGTCGTCTTCCACGCAGGTTTCCATGTAGGCGGCTTGTTGCGCCTCGATAAATTCGCGCTCAAAGGCGGCGATTTCTTCAGGGTAATAAAACTCCACCATGTTCATGGTCTTGTCCAAGCCCATGGTGTGCAGGGTAGACACGGTCAGCACGTGCGGATACCACTCCACCATGGTGTGCGGGTAATAGGTCAGCCAGATAGCGCCAAACTTGGGCGGCACGCCACCGCGGTAGTTCAGCAAGGCGCTTTGCCAGCGCTCGTAGGCGGGCGAGCCGCCCCGCGCATCGGCCTTGCCCAGGCGGTTG
>CANGHQ010000188.1 GCA_947453585.1 Burkholderiales bacterium
AGGCGCGGTGGTTTTCCCAACTCGGGTCGCTGATCAACACTTTGGCTGACGGGTTGAGTTTCTTTAAAAAATCTGCACCGATTTTCAAGCCGCCGGTGCCGCCCAAGGCTTGGACGGTGGCCACGCGGTTGGATTTGACGGCCTCGGAGTCAGCGCCAAACACCAGGCCTTTGACCGCAGTGTCATAAGCGGCGATACCGTCAATCGGCAGATAACCGCGCGCTGTGGGTTTGGCCATCAGGGTGTGCTCGGCTTGTTGCACGCATTGCAGGAGCGGCAGTTTGCCCTTGTCGTCGAAATACACGCCCACGCCGAGGTTGACCTTGTTGGGGTTGGTGTCGGCGTTGAATTGTTCGTTCAGACCCAAAATCGGGTCGCGGGGTGCCATTTCGACGGCGGAAAAGAGAGACATGGAGAAGTCCTGAAGGAGGGCCAAGAGAAACGCGGTGAAAAAGTCAGCCGCAGCAAGCCTTTAATTTTACCGCCCCGCCCACAGCTAGATTGCCTGGCCTTGGCTGGCGCAGCCAAACGGCTTGCGCGGCGGGCGTGCACCTCGGCTAAGCTTGCCGCCCCTCCATTTGCCGCTTTCTATGTCCGAACTTGTTGAAGTTATCGCCCCGGCCCTGCCAGGCACCTTCGTCACCTACCCCGATTCGCCCTTTGAGTTGTACCAGCCTTACCCCCCGGCGGGCGACCAGCCTGAGGCTATCGAGAAGCTGGTCGAAGGCGTGAACGACGGCGAAGTGTTTCAAACGCTGCTGGGCGTCACCGGCTCGGGCAAGACATTCACCATGGCCAATGTGATCGCCCGCCTGGGGCGCCCGGCCATCGTGTTTGCGCCCAACAAGACGCTGGCGGCCCAGCTTTACAGCGAATTCCGGGAGTTTTTCCCCAAAAACGCGGTGGAGTATTTCGTCAGCTACTACGACTACTACCAGCCCGAGGCCTATGTGCCGCAGCGCGATTTGTTTATTGAAAAAGACTCGGCCATCAACGAACACATCGAGCAAATGCGTCTGTCGTGTACCAAAAGCGTGCTGGAGCGGCGTGACGTGGTGATAGTGGCCACGGTGTCGGCCATCTACGGTATCGGCCAGCCCGAGGCATACCACAAGATGATCATGACGCTGCGCACCGGCGACAAACTCGGCCAGCGCGACATGATCATCCAGCTCGTGCGCATGCAGTACCAGCGCAACGACATTGATTTTTCGCGCGGCGCCTTTCGGGTGCGGGGCGACACCATCGATATTTTCCCGGCCGAACACTCGGAGATGGCGATCCGGGTGGAGTTGTTTGACGACGAAATCGAGTCCTTGCAGTTGTTTGACCCGCTGACCGGGCGTATTCGGCAAAAGATTCCGCGCTTTACCGTCTACCCCAGCAGCCACTATGTGACGCCGCGCGAGCAGGTGCTCATGGCGGTCGAGACCATCAAGATCGAGCTGGCCGACCGGCTCAAAGAATTCGTTAGCCAAGGCAAGTTGGTGGAAGCCCAGCGCCTGGAGCAGCGCACCCGCTTTGACCTGGAAATGCTCTCGGAAGTGGGCCACTGCAAGGGCATTGAGAACTACTCGCGCCATCTGGCGGGCAGCGCCCCGGGCGCGCCCCCGGCCACGCTGACCGACTACCTGCCCAAGGACGCGGTGATGTTTCTCGATGAGAGCCACGTGCTGATTGGCCAGTTTGGCGGCATGTACAACGGCGACCGTTCGCGCAAGACGACGCTGGTGGAATACGGCTTTCGCCTGCCCAGCGCGCTGGACAACCGGCCGCTCAAGTTTGAAGAATTTGAGACCAAGATGCGCCAGGCGATTTTTGTCTCGGCCACGCCAGGCCAGTGGGAAAAAGACCATACCGGCCAGGTAGTGGAGCAACTCGTGCGGCCCACCGGCCTGGTGGACCCGGAAGTGGAAGTGCGCCCCGCCACCAACCAGGTGGACGACGTGTTGCAGGAAATTCGCATCCGCGTCGAGAAAAACGAGCGCGTGCTGATTACCACCCTGACCAAGCGCATGGCTGAGCAACTCACCGATTACCTGAGCGACAACGGCGTCAAGGTACGCTATTTGCACAGCGACGTGGACACGGTCGAGCGGGTGGAAATTTTGCGCGACCTGCGTTTGGGCACCTTTGATGTGCTGGTGGGGATCAACCTGCTGCGCGAAGGCTTGGATATTCCTGAGGTGTCGCTGGTGGCGATTCTGGACGCGGACAAGGAGGGCTTTTTGCGCTCGGAGCGCTCGCTTATCCAGACCATTGGCCGCGCCGCGCGCAATCTGGAGGGCAGGGCAATTTTGTACGCCGACAAGATCACCGACTCCATGGCGCGCGCCATGGGCGAGACCGAGCGCCGCCGCGCCAAGCAGGTGGCCCACAACCTGGAGCGCGGCATCACCCCGCGCGCCATTGTGAAAAAAGTGCGCGACCTGATTGACGGCGTCTACAGCGAAAAAGCCGGTAAAGAAGCCGAGCGCCTGGAGCGCGACGCCATGGCCCGCGCGCAGGTAGAAGACATGAGCGAAAAAGACGTTTCCCGCGAAATCAAGCGACTGGAGAAGCTCATGATGGAACACGCCCGCAACCTGGAATTCGAAAAAGCCGCGCGCGTGCGCGACCAGTTGGGCATTCTCAAGGCGCAGGCCTTTGGCGCGCCGGGCTTGGACAATATCGTCGTCTTGCCCCTGAAAGCGGGCTAAGAACTGGCGTGAAATTATTTTGTGACCGTGCAGTCTATTTATCCGAGTAAAACAGTAGGACGTTGGATATACTCGACCTCGTTAGTCAACTAAACCGTCTCCAGGAGTTTGCGATGCGTCTTACCACCAAAGGCCGTTTTGCCGTTACCGCCATGATCGATCTGGGCCTGCGCCAAAGCGGCGGCCCGGTCACGCTGGCGGCCATCAGCCAGCGCCAGCAAATTTCGCTCTCCTATTTAGAGCAGCTGTTTGGCAAGCTCCGCCGCAACGAGCTGGTCGAATCCACCCGTGGCCCCGGCGGCGGGTACACCTTGGCGCGCAAAGCCTCCGAGATCACGGTGGCGGAAATCATTGTCTCGGTGGACGAACCCATCGACGCCACCCAGTGCGGTGGCAAGGAAAACTGCCTGGGCGAGGGCAGCCGCTGCATGACGCACGAGCTGTGGGCCACGCTCAACCAGCGCATGGTGGACTTTTTGACCTCGGTTACGCTGCAAAAACTGGTGGACGACCAGTTGGCCAAGGGCCTGCAGGTCGAAGAAGCACCCAGCCTCAAGCGCGCGATTTCGGCAATACCCGTATCGCAGCCGATCCGCATGAACACGCCCAACTCGGTGTTTGCCTTGGGCAACGCGTTTTCCAAGGCCTGAGCGCCGCTCCTCAATTCAATTTTTTTAGCCGACTGTTATGGAATCTACCCCCCACTTTCCGATTTACATGGACTACAGCGCCACCAATCCCTGCGACGAGCGGGTGGTGGACGCCATGGTGCCCTGGTTGCGCACCCACTTTGGCAACCCCGCCTCCCGCAGCCACGCCTGGGGCTGGGAGGCCGAAGAGGCGGTAGAAAAAGCGCGCGAGCAAGTCGCCTCTTTGATTGGCGCCGACCCGCGCGAAATCGTCTGGACCTCAGGTGCCACCGAGTCCAACAACCTGGCGCTCAAGGGCGCCGCGCATTTCTACAAAGGCAAGGGCAAGCACCTGATCACGGTCAAGACCGAACACAAAGCGGTGCTCGACACCTGCCGCGAGCTGGAGCGCCAGGGGTTTGAGGTGACCTACCTTGACGTGCAGGAAGACGGCTTGCTGGACCTCGAAGTCTTCAAGGCCGCCATCCGCCCGGACACGATTTTGGCCAGCGTCATGTATGTCAACAACGAGATCGGTGTGATCCAGGACATTGAGGCCATTGGCACGGTATGCCGCGAAAAAGGCGTGATCTTCCACGTGGACGCGGCGCAAGCCACCGGCCGCGTCGCCTTTGATTTGTCGCAGATGCCGGTCGATCTGATGAGCCTGACCTCGCACAAAACCTATGGCCCCAAGGGCATTGGCGCCTTGTTTGTGCGCCGCAAACCCCGCATCCGCTTAGAGGCGCAAATGCACGGCGGCGGCCACGAGCGCGGCATGCGCAGCGGCACCTTGCCCACGCACCAAATCGTGGGCATGGGCGAGGCCTACCGCATTGCCAAAGAAGAAATGGCTGTGGAGAACGTCCGCATCCGGGCGCTGCACGACCGCATGCTGGCCGGACTGGCCGACGTGGAACAGGTGTTCATCAACGGCCACCTGGAAAAGCGCGTGCCGCACAACCTGAACATGAGCTTTAACTACGTCGAAGGCGAGTCGCTCATCATGGGCATCAAAGGCCTGGCGGTGTCATCTGGTTCCGCCTGCACATCGGCCAGTTTGGAGCCCAGCTACGTGCTGCGCGCGCTGGGCCGCAGTGACGAGTTGGCGCACAGCAGCCTGCGCATGACGATTGGCCGCTGGACCACCGAGGCCGAAATCGACTACGCCGTGGACACCATCAAGCTCAATGTCGCCAAGCTGCGCGACCTGAGCCCGCTGTGGGACATGTACAAAGAAGGCATCGACATCTCCACCATCCAGTGGGCGGCGCATTGAGCGCCCACCGCCTGTAATCACCCGATTTATCCGTATTGAAGAGGAACCAGCGCAATGGCTTATTCAGAAAAAGTGATCGACCACTACGAAAACCCCCGCAACGTCGGCAGCTTTGAAAAAGGCGACGACTCCGTGGGTACCGGCATGGTGGGCGCGCCCGCTTGCGGCGACGTGATGAAGCTGCAGATCAAGGTCAACCCGCAAACCGGCGTGATCGAAGACGCGCGTTTCAAAACCTACGGCTGCGGCTCAGCGATTGCCTCGAGCTCCCTGGTGACCGAGTGGGTCAAGGGC
>CANGHQ010000189.1 GCA_947453585.1 Burkholderiales bacterium
CTACAGCAGCACGATGTCGTACTGTTCCTGCCCCATGGCAGTTTCGCTTTGCAGCGACACCGGCTTGCCGATGAATTCGCTTAAGCCCGCCAGGTGCTGGCTTTCTTCGTCCAGAAACAGCTCAATGACCTTGGGCGCGGCCACGATACGGAACTCTTGCGGGTTGAACTGGCGCGCCTCGCGCAGAATCTCGCGAAAGATGTCGTACACCACGCTGCGCGCGGTTTTGACAATGCCCTTGCCCTCGCACACCGGGCAGGGCTCGCACAGCATGTGGGCCAAGGATTCGCGGGTGCGCTTGCGCGTCATCTCCACCAGTCCGAGCTGCGAAAAGCCGCCAGCCATGGTTTTGACCCGGTCGCGCGCGAGTTGTTTTTTAAATTCAGCCAGCACCGCGTCCCGGTGGTCAGCGCGGGCCATGTCAATAAAGTCGGCCACGATGATGCCGCCCAGGTTGCGCAGGCGCAGCTGGCGGGCCAGGGCTTGGGCCGCTTCCAGGTTGGTCTTAAAAATCGTGTCGTCAAAATTGCGCGCACCGACAAAGCCGCCGGTGTTCACGTCCACCGTGGTCAGCGCCTCGGTCTGGTCAATGATCAGGTAGCCGCCGCTCTTGAGATCCACCCGGCGCCCCAGCGCCTTGGCGATTTCTTCGTCAATCGCGTACAGGTCAAAAATCGGGCGCTCGCCCTTGTAATGCTGCAGTTTTTTGACCGCCTGGGGCATGAACTCAGCGCCAAAAGCCTGCAAGGCTTCAAACTGCTCGCGCGAATCCACGCGAATGGTTTGGGTGCTTTCGCCCACCAGGTCGCGCAGCACGCGCTGCATCAAGTTCAGGTCTTGGTGCAGCAAGCTCATGGGCGGCAGCTTGAGCGACGCGCTCTTGATGCGCGCCCAGGCCTTGCGCAAATAGGCAACGTCATCGCCCAGCTCGGTGTCTTGCGCATCTTCGGCGTTGGTGCGCAGGATAAAACCGCCGCCTTCGCTGCCGGCCAGGGCCTGCACGCGCTGGCGCAGCTCTTCGCGCTGGGCCAGCGGTATTTTTTGCGACACGCCAATATGGTCGTCTTGGGGCAAAAACACCAGCATGCGCCCGGCGATGCTGATCTGCGTGGACAGGCGCGCGCCCTTGGTGCCCATCGGGTCTTTGATCACCTGCACCATCAGGGCCTGGCCCTCAAACACCTGGCGCTCGATCGGAATCAGCGCCTGCGCCGTGCGCGCCGCGCTGATGGTCTCGCCCTCGGCCGGTGGGTGCCAGACGTCGGCCACATGCAAAAAGGCCGCGCGCTCCAGGCCAATGTCAATAAAGGCCGACTGCATGCCCGGCAACACCCGCGCCACCTTGCCCAGATAAACGTTTCCCACCAAGCCACGCTCGAGCGTGCGCTCCACGTGCAGCTCTTGCACCGCGCCGTGTTCCACCATGGCCACACGGGTTTCCTGGGGCGACCAGTTGATCAAAATATCTTGCTGCACGGGCTTTAACTCCTAGGACTCCAGGGCGCGCAGTGCCTGAGCGGTCTCAAACAGCGGCAGGCCCATGATGCCAGAGTAACTGCCGTCAATGCGCGCAATAAACGCCGCCGCCAGGCCCTGCACCGCATACGCCCCGGCCTTGCCCATGGGTTCACCTGAAGCAACATAGGCCGCAATCTGCGCCTGCGACAAGGGCGCGAAGGTCACGCGCGACACGCTGCAGGCGCGCACTACCCGGGCGCCCTCCCCCAAAACTCCATTACCCAGCGCAATCGCGGTCATCACCCGGTGGCTGCGCCCGGCCAAGCGGCCCAGCATGCGCGCCGCATCTGCCGCGTCCTGCGGTTTGCCCAAAATGCTGCGCCCCAGTGCCACGGTGGTGTCAGAACACAAGATGGGCGCCTGCGGCAGTTGGCGGCGCTGCAGGCGCGCCTGCGCGGCCTGCAGCTTGAGCGCGGTTACGCGCTGCACATAGGCCAGCGGCGCCTCACCCGGCAGCACCACTTCCAGCGCTTCGCTGTCCTCAGCATCATCGGGCAGCAGCAGGCGGTGTTCCACGCCCAATTGGGATAGCAACTGGCTGCGCCGGGGGCTTTGCGAGGCAAGGTAAATAAAGGCGGACACGCGCTGATTACTCCCGGTGGTAGGGGTGGTTGGCGTTGATGGACCATGCGCGGTAGAGCTGCTCGATCAGCAACACCCGGGCAAAAGCGTGGGGCAGTGTCAGGTCCGAGAGGCGAATGCGCTCGTGCGCCGCTTGGCGAAAAGCTGGCTCAAGCCCGTCGGGCCCGCCAATGACCAGCGCCACATCGCCGCCACTGAGCTGCCAGTCGGTCAGACGCGTGGCCAGGGCTTGGGTGTTGAGCGTGGTGCCGCGCTCATCGAGCACCACCACACGCGCGCCTTTGGGGATGGCGGCCTCAATGCGTGCGCGCTCGGCGGCGTACAAGGTATCTAGGGTTTTGGAGCCGCGCGGCTCGGTTTTTACCGCTTTGAGCTCAATCTTGATCTCGTGCGGAAAGCGCTTGGCGTAGTCGTCCCACGCGGTTTGCGCCCAGTCGGGTACGCGCAGGCCAACGGCAACAATGACCAGCCGCACGGGTGCTTCAGGCCTGGCGTGGCGCGGTCTTCTTGACGGCTACTCGTTTGGCAGCCACTTTTTTGGCTGGCGTGGCCGGCTTTTTGGTGATGACTTTTTTCTCGGCCACCACGACTTTGGTAATGGACGTGGTGGGCGCGCCTGCGGTCTTGCGCGCAGCGGTTTTGGCGGGCGTGGCCTTGGCCGTTGCGGCCTTGGCGGCGTCGCGCTTGGCAGCGGCGGCGTTGGCGGCAGCCGTTTTGGCGGCCTGGGCGCGGGATGGGAAAGCCTCTGCCACGCCAATTTTGGCGGCGTTAGAGCGGCGCAGCGTGGTCACTGGCTTGGCAGCGCTGGCGGCCACCGGGGCTTTGGCCACGGGTGCGGGCTTGGCCACACCGAGCTTCAAGCGCACCGGCTTTTCGCCCCACAGCTCTTCCAAGTTGTAGTAAGCGCGAAAACTGGGTTGCATCACATGCACCACGGCCTGGCCGCAATCCACAATGATCCATTCGCCGTTGACTTCGCCTTCCATGCGGGGCTTGGCGAAACCGGCGTCGCGCACCGCGTCGCGCACGCTGGCGGCCAGGGCCTTGGTCTGGCGGTTGGACGTGCCCGAGGCAACGATCACGCGCTCAAACAGGGCGGACAGGTTTTCGGTGTCAAACACCACAATGTCCTGGGCCTTGACGTCTTCAAGGCCATCCACAATCACACGCTGGAGTTTTTGGATGTCATTTTTTTTGGCAGCAGAGGAAGTGGTCATCAGGGTGTCTGGTAAAGGTGGTGGTGGGCAATATAGCGCGCAACGGGTTCGGTCACCAGCGTTTCTATGCTTTGCTGGTGGGCTACGCGGTGACGAATATCAGTCGCGCTTTGCGCCATGGCGGGCATGTGCAGCCATTGCAAGGCAAATTTTTGGGTCTGGATGGGGTCGATGGCGGCGTTGGAGCCGACAGATGCAGGGCGCGCAGCTACATAAATTATAGCAAGTCGGGCCAAGTCGCTAGCGCGGTGCCAATGTTGCAGGGTCTGCGCCTGGTCTTGGCCGATCAGCAAACACAGTTGCGCGCCAGGATGTTCGCGCTGCAGCGCCTCTAAGGTGTCCGCCGTAAAACTCGGGCCGCCGCGCTCAATCTCCTGCGCGTCCACCGTGGCCTGCGGCACGTCGGCAAAGGCCAATTCACACATCGCCAGCCGGTGGCCGGCCTCGGTCAGGGTGCGGCGTTTGTGCAGGGGCTCTCCGGTGGGCACCACGCGCAACTGGTCCAGCCCCAGCTGCGCCACCGCCGCCTGCGCCAGCGCCACATGGCCCCGGTGCGGCGGGTCAAAAGCGCCGCCAAACACGCCAATGCGCACGGGTCTGCTGCTCAAACCCAGTCCCGCGCCACCAGAAATTGGGAATACAGCGCCGCCTCGGGCGTGCCAGGCGCGGGTACGTTTTGGTAAGACCAGCTCGCCAGCGGCGGCATGGACAGCAAAATTGACTCGGTGCGCCCGCCCGACTGCAGGCCAAAGTGGGTTCCCCGGTCCCACACCAGGTTGAACTCTACATAGCGCCCACGCCGGTAGAGCTGGAATTCGCGCTCGCGGCTGCCATATTCCATGTCTTTGCGCCGCTGCACGATGGGCATATAGGCGCCCAAAAACGCGTCGGCCAGCGCGCGCAGCATGGCAAAACTCTGCTCCTGGCCCAGCTCAGAAAAATCGTCAAAAAACACGCCGCCGATACCACGCGGCTCATTGCGGTGCTTGAGGAAAAAGTAGTCGTCGCACCAGGTTTTAAAGCGCGGGTATTTGTCCGCGCCAAAGGGCGCGAGCGCGTCTTTGCAGCTTTGGTGAAAGTGCACGGCATCCTCTTCAAAACCGTAAATCGGCGTGAGGTCCATGCCGCCGCCGAACCAGCACACCGTCTGGCCCTCAGGGTTCTTGGCGACCAGCATGCGCACCTTCATGTGGACGGTGGGGGCGTAGGGATTGCGCGGATGAAACACCAGTGACACGCCCATGGCCTCAAACGGCGCACCCGCCAGTTCGGGGCGGTGCTGCGTGGCACTGGGCGGCAGACGGGGCCCGCGCACATGCGAGAAGCCACAACCTGCACGTTCAAACACCGCGCCGTTCTCCAAAATTTGCGTAATGCCCTTGCCCTGCAAAGGCTCGTCGGGTGCCTTGTGCCAGGGGTCGACGATGAAGGTGCCGCCATCGATGGCCGCAACCGCGCCAGTGATGCGGGATTGCAAGTCCACCAGGTACTGTCGTACCGTGTCTGGCGAAGCGGTTTCAAACATGAGGGCTTGCTCCTGATGACAGTGGCGTCTTGGCA
>CANGHQ010000190.1 GCA_947453585.1 Burkholderiales bacterium
GCTCCTCCTTTACCTACGCTGAACGCTCTGCCGCCCTGGCGCCCGGCGGGGAACACGCAAGCCAGCGCCCTGCCGCCCAGGCTGACGTCGGAGAAAACGCATCAAAGCAATCTGGCAGCCAGGCTTCTGGCGCGCAGAACGACTTCACCCTTCCATCACCGCGCCGCCTGGCGCAGTGGCTTGATCTGGCCACGCAGTTGCAGCGCTTTCCGCGCCACTTAAGCCAGCACGTGGGCGGCTTTGTGCTCACGCAAGGGCCGCTGACCCGCATCGTGCCGGTAGAAAACGCGGCCATGCCCGAGCGCAGCATCATTCAGTGGGACAAGGATGATCTGGATGCCGTGGGTTTGCTCAAAGTGGACGTGCTGGCCTTGGGCATGCTCAGCGCCATCCACCGCTGCCTGGATTTGATAGGCCAGCGGCGCGGCAAGCCGCTGCGCCTGCAAGACATTCCGGCCGAAGACCCGGCCACCTACGAAATGGTGTGCCGCGCCGACACGGTGGGCGTGTTCCAGATCGAGAGTAGGGCGCAAATGAGCATGCTGCCGCGCCTCAAGCCCCGCTGCTTTTATGACCTGGTGGTGCAAGTGGCCATCGTGCGGCCCGGCCCGATCCAGGGCGGCATGGTGCACCCGTATTTGCAGGCACGCGCCAACCCGCAAGCCGTGCAATACGCCAGCCCGGCGCTCGAAGAAGTGCTCAAGCGCACCCTGGGCGTGCCGATTTTTCAAGAGCAAGTGATGCAAATCGCCATGGCCGCAGCCAACTTTAGCGGGGGCGAGGCGGACAGCCTGCGCCGCTCCATGGCCGCCTGGAAACGCAAGGGCGGCGTGCACCATTTTTACGACCGGCTGGTGGGTGCCATGGTGGCCAATGGCTACACGCAGGAATTTGCCGACGGCTTGTTCAAGCAGATTGAAGGCTTTGGCGAATACGGTTTCCCCGAGAGCCACGCCGCCAGCTTTGCGCTTTTGGTCTACGTGAGCTGCTGGCTCAAACGCCACGAGCCAGCGTGCTTTTTGGCCGCCATGCTCAACAGCCAACCCCTGGGCTTTTACGCCCCCAGCCAGCTAGTCCAAGACGCCCGCCGCCACGGCGTGCAAGTGCTGCCCATTGACGTGAACCACAGCGACTGGGATTGCACGCTGGAGAAATGGGGGTCAGATTCCAATTTCCCAGAGCAAGCGGCAGAGCAGATGGCAGCAGAGCAAATGGGGTCAGATCCCGATTCAGGACAGCAACCGATTCGGAGCGCGCAGCCTGTAACGAAATCGGGCTCTGACCCCATTTGCGGCCACGCGCAAACTCCTTCGCGCGGCCACGCGCAACTCCCTTCGCCCCAAGCCCCCGACCACCCCCACCCCGCCGTCCGCCTGGGCCTGCGCATGGTCAATGGCTTGCGCCAAGAGGTAGCGCAGCGCATTGCGCAGGAACGCGCCCACGCGCCGTTTGCCAGCACTGCCGATCTGGCGCACCGCTGCGGCTTGGACGCGGGGGACCTCAAAGCGCTGGCCAGAGCGGACGCGCTGCGCAGCGTGAGCGGCCACCGCCGCCAGCAGGTCTGGGACGCTTCGGCCTTGCATGCAGCGCCCGCGCTGTTTCGCGGCGTGCCGGTGATGGAGGACGCGCTGGCGCTGCCCGCTGCCTTTGAAAGTGAAGAAGTGGTGTTTGACTACGCTGCCACGGGTCTGAGCCTGCGCAGCCACCCGGTGGCTTTTTTGCGCGCGCAATTAAGCGCTCAAAAGCTGCTCAGCGCCGCGCAGATGCGTGACTTTCCGCACGGCCGACTGGCGCGCGCCTGCGGTATCGTCACCATGCGCCAGCAGCCGCAAACCGCCAAGGGCGTTATCTTTGTGACGCTGGAGGACGAGACCGGCAGCGTCAATGTGATCGTCTGGAAGGCGGTGAAAGAGGCCTTTCGCCCCGCGCTCTACCGCGCGCGGCTGCTAGCGGTCTATGGCGTGTGGCAGCGCGACGAGAGCAGTGGCGGCCAAGTGCACCACCTGGTGGCCAAGCGCTTGGTTGACCTGACGCATCTACTGGGCGATCTGTCGGCGGGGAGCCGGGACTTTCATTGACACCTTGGGCAACAGGTCTAGAATCCCGCTGGTCAGGAGAGAGTCGCAAGACCGCCGAAGGCTGAACGCTCAGGCACCCAGGACTGACTTTTCTATTCTGTTGGAGAGAGACGCCCACCCCGGTGTGCGTCCACCGAAGGGGCAATGCGCCTGCACATGCAGAGCGTTGAATCTCTCAGGTAAAGCGGACAACAGGGTTCCCGATGCCACCGGCGTGGCGTCGATCTGCATGGAGCCCTGCCTTGACCGACCCATCCCCCAAGCTCGCCCGCACGCCCCTGCACGCCTTGCACCTCGAACTCGGCGCCCGCATGGTGCCCTTTGCCGCTTACGACATGCCGGTGCAATACCCCAGCGGCCTGGTGGCCGAACACCTGCACACCCGCACCCAAGCCGGCCTGTTTGACGTCTCGCACATGGGGCAAATCAGCCTCAGCGGCCCGGATGCCGCCGCCGCCTTTGAAGCCCTGGTGCCGGTGGACGCCATCGGCCTGGCCGTGGGCCGCCAGCGCTACGGCATGCTGC
Organism: Burkholderiales bacterium; assembly: GCA_947453585.1. Lineage (GTDB taxonomy): Bacteria > Pseudomonadota > Gammaproteobacteria > Burkholderiales > Burkholderiaceae_C > Allorhodoferax. The sequence goes on from CANGHQ010000190.1 coordinate 2,604, forward strand.
TCAATGCCCGGGGTGGCATTGAAGACGACCTGATGTTTTGCAACCGGGGCCACGACCTGCTGCTGGTGGTCAACGGCGCCTGCAAGGCAGCCGACCTGGCCCACATCCAAAGCCAACTCGCCACGCGCTGCCAGGTCACACCTTTGCCAGAACAGGCGCTGCTGGCTTTGCAAGGCCCCACCGCCGTGCACGCATTGGCGCGCTTGGTGCCTGGCGTGCAAGCCATGGTCTTCATGGACGGCCAGGGCTTTGTCTGGCAGGGTCAGCCCTTGTTCATCACGCGCAGCGGCTATACCGGCGAAGACGGTTTTGAGATCTCGCTGCACCAGGACATCGCGCAGGACTTTGCCCGCGCCTTACTGGCTCAGCCCGAGGTCAAGCCCATTGGCCTGGGCGCGCGCAACTCCTTGCGCCTGGAGGCGGGCCTGTGTCTGTACGGCAACGACATGGATGGCCGTACCACGCCGGTGGAAGCCGGATTGGCCTGGGCCATCCAAAAAGTGCGACGCGGCGGCGGCGCGCGCTCGGGCGGCTTTATCGGCGCTGACACCGTGCTGGCGCAGCTCGACCTTGGGGCGGCGCGCCAGCGCGTGGGTCTGGTCGCGCTCGAGCGCGTACCGGTGCGCGAACACACGCCTTTGCACGACGCCGGCGGTTTGCCGATTGGCGAAGTCACCAGCGGCCTGCTCGCGCCCAGCGCTGACCGGGCCATCGCCATGGGCTATCTGCCCCCCGCGCACGCCAGCATCGGCACGGTGGTGCAAGCCATGGTGCGCGGCCGCGCCGTGCCCCTGCAGGTGTGCGCCCTGCCTTTTGTGGCGCACCGCTACGTGCGTGCCTGATATTTCTTTTCCATTTCACTTTTCAAAGGAACTGCCATGAGCCTCAAATACACCTCGCAACATGAATGGATCGCCCACCACGACGGCCTGGCCACCGTGGGCATTACCCACCACGCCCAAGATGCGCTGGGCGACGTGGTGTTTGTCGAACTGCCCGAAGTGGGCGCGCGCTTCGCCCAGGGTGACGTCACCGGCGTGGTCGAGTCGGTCAAGGCTGCCGCTGACGTCTACATGCCAGTCTCGGGCGAGATTGTGGAAGTCAACCAGGCCTTGCGCGAAGAGCCCGGCCTGGCCAATACCGACCCGCTGGGCGCGGGCTGGTTCTTCAAGGTGCGCCTGTCGGACCCGCAGCAGCTCAGTGCATTGATGGACGAGGCGGCCTACCAGGCGCTCACCCACTAAAGCAATGGGCGACCCAGTTCGCCGATGCACGCTTCCCCATTCAAGGACATACCATGCTCATGCACACCCCATCTGAGACCCTGTGGGCCGATTTGGAAAACCCAGCCGAATTTGTCGCCCGCCACATCGGCCTGTCGAGCGCCGATGAGGCGCACATGCTCAGCGCCATTGGCGAGGCCTCGCGGCGCAGCCTGATCGAGGGCATTGTGCCGGCCAGCATCCGCCGCGCCACCACCATGCAAATCCCACCGGCGGTGACCGAAGCCGCGGCGCTGGCCGAACTCAAGGCCATGGCGGCGCAGAACCAGGTGCGCACCAGCTGCATTGGCCAGGGCTATTACGGCACCCACACGCCCGGCGTCATCCTGCGCAACATCCTGGAAAACCCGGCCTGGTACACCGCCTACACGCCTTACCAGGCCGAAATCAGCCAAGGGCGCATGGAAGCGCTGGTCAATTTTCAGACCATGGTCTGCGACCTCACTGCCATGCCGATCGCCAATGCCTCTATGCTCGACGAGGCCACGGCCGCAGCCGAGGCCATGACGCTGGCGCGGCGCAGCGTCAAAGCCAAAGGCAGCGTCTGCATCGTGGCTGGCGACTGCCACCCGCAAACCATTGCTGTGATCCAAACCCGCGCCGCGCCGCTGGGCATCACCATCAAGCTGATCCATTCCAGCGAGGAATGGCGCGACGCCATCGCGCAAGACGACTACTTTGCCGCCATCAACCAGTACCCGGCCAGCAGTGGCGCTCTGAGCGATTGGCAGGCATCGTCTGAGCAGATCCACAGCAAGCAAGCGGCGCTGATTCTGGCCGCCGATCTGCTGGCGCTGACGCTGCTCAAAGCACCCGGCGAAATGGGCGCCGATATCGTGGTGGGCAGCACCCAGCGCTTTGGCATGCCCATGGGCTGCGGCGGCCCGCACGCCGCCTACCTGGCCTGCCGCGACGACTACAAGCGCTCCATGCCCGGGCGCCTGGTGGGCGTGAGCGTGGACGTTCACGGCAACCCGGCCTACC
>CANGHQ010000191.1 GCA_947453585.1 Burkholderiales bacterium
CCGTGAAGGTAATGAGCACTTCTGATCCATCGCCTGTAACTTGTACGTCGTCACAGCACAGCCTTCCTGTGTAAGTGGCGCCACTTGCTGTACGTTCAGGACTCTCTCTGAATCCAAGGATGTCCGGTATCGGCATGAGTAGTTCTCGTGAGTTGATCGTCGGCCAAAAATGGTCGTTGGCTTGGTCGCGCGGGTTTGTATGGATCAGGATTCTTGGGAATGCTTGGAGAGGGAAATGTTGGCTCGTCCGGTATAACGTGATGCAGCCGAGCGCCTGTATTGGCGTTCCCAAGTTAAGCGACCGAATATCCTGCGATGTGTATTGCTGCCTTTGACCAACAGCACTAAAAGGCGACTGGGGCGTAAAGTGGTGTCAAACGCGATGGACGTCGGGGTCATTTCCGCCCGGTTTGAACCATGTCCGCTCCCACGCGCCACCTCAAGCCCCAGCACGCTCACCCCCCAACCGCGCCACAACCCTTCCCGGCAACCGCCGATCCCGAACCAACACCTGCACCTCTTCCACGCACCAGTAACGCGTGCCATCGGCCGCATCTTTGCCCATGAACTTGAGCAACACGGGCCACTCGGCGTTCATCATGGCGCGGTCCACGCGGCGGCGGGTGTTGCGGGCGCGGGCAAAGTTGGCGTCCATCATGGCGGTGATCTGGGGCAGGCTCAGGCCCAGTTCGCTGCCGCCCAAGGGTAGGGGCTTGGGGCTGGCAAAGCTGGCCAAGCGGTCTAGCTCGGGCGCTTGAAACTGTCCGTTGGCGTCAATCAGGCGCGAGCCGCTGCCGCGTTTGTCCAGGGGCCCACCGCGCAGGGCGCTTAAGCGCAGGCCGTTGCGCGCATTGCGCAGCAGCGGCGCGGGCGTCAGGCCGTTGGCGATCACGGCGATGGCCACAATCACCGCGCCGGGCAGGGGCCGGCCACTGGCTTGCACAATGGTGTCGCGCACTTTGCCCAGGGGCTCGACCTCGTCGTTCAGCCAGCCGCCAGCCACCAGGGCGCGCAAAAAAGGGCAAGGGTTGCCCGGCGACACTTCATGCTGGGGTGGCGCGGCAGCCGCTGTTGCCTGCGCGCTCATGGGCGCAAACCTGGGTTGGACGCGGCGAGGCGCCGGGCGCAGCAGGATGCAAATGTCTGACGCATATCGACTTCCTCATTGCAATTTGCAACAACAGGAAAGAGCAGACAAGGCGATCTTGTCCGTCGAATCTGGCGGCCCCGCTGACATTGCGCTGGGTGGCAGCGCTTTAGTTCGGTGGCTTTGCGTCACCGGCTTTAGCCGGGTTTGCCCTTCAATTTCTTATCCGCCGGTTGGGTGGCAACCGGCGCGGCAATCTTAGCAAAAAGAAAAGGGTTGGACGAAGATTTTTGGGACGCGAGGTGCTCGCCCCTTGGCACAAGCCGCGCCAGCGTCTTCTTAGTCGAGCATGGCGGCCACCCGTGCACGCACTTCTTCCACGATGTCGTCTGGCGCTTGCTCAATCAGTGTCAAAGCGCGCTGCGACGGGTCGATCATCCGAAACTGGTGCACCAGCACAACCCCCTGGGTTTGCGTGCCACTGCCCATCAGGCTCACCGACAAACCCGCATTGCGCGCGGCCATGCCGCCCTGCGTGATGGGGCAAACGCCAATCATGCCCAGCCGGTTCAGGTCTGCGTGCGTGACCACAATGCCGGGTCTACGCCCTTGCTGCTCATGTCCCAGCGTGGGGTCAAAACTGGCGACCACAATGTCGCCGCGCTGCCAAACCCGGCGGCTCAAAAGGGCACCTCTTGACCAGAAGCGGGCATCTCGTCCCACGCCTTATCAACCAGCAAGGGCGCATCGCCTTGCATGACTAACAGCTCTTGCAAGCTGTATTTGCGCCGCTTCACCGGCGAAATGATCAGGCGCCCGGCTTCAAACTCAAAGCTCACTTTGTCACCCGCTTGCAAGCCGGACGACTTGGCCAGCGACTGCGGAATGGTCACAGCAATCGAACCGCCAGCGGCGCGCAGAGTGGATGTCAGCATGGTTTCTCCAATGAAGGCTAAAAAAGTAGCACTTAGTTTAACTGGAAGGGCGACCGTTTCTCCCTTCAGCAACTAAAAACCGGTACGGTAAAATGCCGTATAAATTTCCACCCAGGACACCGCCATGGCCACTACCGCCCGTTTTGACCTCAAGCTTGACGCCGACGACAAAGACTTGCTGTCTCGCGCCGCGACTTTGATGGGAACCACCATGGCGGGCTTTGTGCGCATTGCGGCCAAGGAAAAGGCGCAGTCTTTGTTGATGGCGGATGCGCAAGTAACGCTGTCTAACCGCGACTTTGCCGAGTTCCAGTCCGCCATTGCTGGGGCCTTTGCGCCTAACGCGGCGCTGCAAAAGGCGATCAAGGCGGCGGCCAAGGTCAAGCGTGCTTGAAGAGCAGTTTTTTGATCCGAAGCGGCACGACCGCGCGGGGTTCAACAGCGGCGAGCCCGTGCTCGACGAGTTTCTGCGCAAGTACGCCTCTCAGCAGCGCAGCCGGGGCGTGACCTCGGTGTTTGTGGTGGTGGACGAGGCGCAACCCTACAAGATGTTGGGTTTCTACACCCTGAGCGCTGCGCAAGTGGAAGCCGCCGAATTGAGCCCAGCCGAACAGGCCAAGTTGCCGCGCTACCCGATTCCATGCTTCAGACTGGGCTGCTTGGCACGCGACGTGGGCAGCCGGGGTGCGGGCATGGGCGATGTGCTGATGGGCCTGGCGCTTGAGCGTTGCCGCAAGGCCCGCGTGTCGGTGGCCGCCTACGCCTTGCTGGTGGGCGCCAAGAACGATGGCGCCAAGGCGTTTTACGAGCGCTATGGGTTTGTCGCTTTCGCAGACACGCCCATGCGCTTGTATTTGCCGATTCGCTAAATCCGCCGCAGGCTTAGCCTGCCGCCAGCCCCATCTGGTCTAGCGCCGCCGCCAGGTGGCCCACGCTGCGGTCCACGTTGTGCAGTTTTTCCAGGCCAAACAGGCCGATGCGAAAGGTCATGAAGTCAGCCGGCTCGTCGCATTGCAGCGGCACGCCGGCTGCGGTTTGCAGGCCCAGGGCCAAAAACTTTTTGCTGTTGTGCATGCCCGCGTCGGTGGTGTAGCTCACTACTACGCCGGGCGCCTTAAAGCCCTCGGCCGCCACGCTGACCAGGCCACGGCTTTCCATCAGCGCGCGCACCTTGTGGCCCAGCTCGAACTGCTCAGCGCGCACTTTTTCAAAGCCGTAGTCTTGGGTTTCCATCATCACTTCGCGCAGGCGCGTCAGCGCGTCGGTGGGCATGGTGGTGTGGTACATGTGGGTGCCGTTTTCATAGGCTTCCATCACCTGCAGCCACTTCTTCAGGTCGCAGGCAAAGCTGCTGCTGGTGGTGCTGTCGATGGCGGTGCGGGCGCGGGCGCTGAGCATCACCATGGCGCAGCAGGGCGATCCGCTCCAGCCTTTTTGCGGCGCCGTCACCAGCACGTCCACGCCGGTGGCTTCCATGTCCACCCAGATGGTGCCCGAGGCAATGCAGTCCAGCACAAACAAGCCGCCCACCTGGTGCACGGCGTCGGCCACGGCGCGCAGGTAGTCATCGGGCAAGATCATGCCGGCCGATGTTTCTACGTGCGGCGCAAACACCACGTCGGGTTTTTCGGCCAAGATGGTGGCGACCACTTCTTCAATCGGGCAGGGCACCCAGGGGGACTGCGAAGAGTCTGTGGTGCGCCGCGCCTTGAGCACGATGGTCTGGGCGGGGATGTGGCCCATGTCAAAAATTTGCGTCCAGCGGTAGCTAAACCAGCCGTTGCGCAGCACCAGCGCTTTTTTGCCTGTGGCAAATTGGCGCGCCACGGCTTCCATGCCAAAAGTGCCGCTGCCGGGCACCAACACACTAGAAGGCGCGTGGTAAACCGTTTTGAGGATGGCCGAGATGTCGCGCATGACGCCCTGAAAGCGTTGCGACATGTGGTTGAGCGCGCGGTCGGTGTAGACCACCGAAAACTCTAGCAAACCGTCGGGATCGATCTCTTTCACTAGTCCGGCCATGGTGTCTCCTGGTTGTTATTGCAAATTACGAGCTAAACAAGAAATTCATCACATCGCCGTCTTTGACGACGTAGTCTTTGCCTTCTGCGCGCATCTTGCCCGCATCTTTGGCGCCTTGCTCGCCCTTGAAGGCGATAAAGTCATCAAAAGCAATGGTTTGAGCGCGAATGTAGCCTTTTTCAAAATCGGTGTGAATAACCCCTGCGGCCTGAGGGCCAGTGTCGCCCACGTGAATGGTCCAGGCGCGCACTTCCTTCACACCGGCCGTGAAATAGGTTTGCAGGCCCAACAAGGTGTAAGCGGAACGCACCAAGCGGTTCAGGCCGGGCTCGGTTTGGCCGAGTTCTTCCAGGAACATTTGGCGGTCCTCGTCGCTCATCTCGCTCATTTCGGCTTCCATCTTGGCGGAAATCGCCACCACGGGGGCGTTTTGCGCGGCCGCAAAGGCTTTGAGGCGGTCAAGCATGGGGTTGTTCTCAAACCCGTCTTCGGCCACATTGGCCACAAACATGGCGGGCTTGGCGGTAATCAAGAAGAACTGCTTCAAGAGCGGCTGCTCTTCTTTGCTGAAATCCAGCGTGCGCACGGGCTTGGCTTCATTCAGAGCGGCCTGGCATTTTTCCAAAATCGCCACCAGCTTGATCGACTCTTTGTCGCCCGAGCGCGCCAGCTTGGTCACGCGGTGCAGGGCTTTTTCTACTGCGCTCAGGTCGGCCAGGCACAGCTCGGTTTGGATTACTTCAATATCCGCAATCGGGTCCACCCGACCGGCCACGTGGATCACGTTGTCGTCTTCAAAGCAGCGCACCAC
>CANGHQ010000192.1 GCA_947453585.1 Burkholderiales bacterium
AACCCAAGGCCCCGGCCATGTTTGGCACCTGGTGTTTTGTGTCGGACTTGCGCACCGGCGCCATGTCGGGCGGCAGCCCCGAGCAGGCGCTTTTGTCGGCGGCCAGCGCGCAGATGTCGCGCTTTTATGACCTCACAGGTGCCACCGCCTCAGGCATGTGCGACGCCAAGATGCCCGACGTGCAGGCCGGTTTTGAGAAGGCCTACAACCACGCGCTGGTGGGCAACTCCGGGGCCAACCTGATTTATGAGTCGGCCGGCATGCTGGCCAGCCTCTTGGGCTTTTCATTGGAGAGCCTGCTGATCGACAACGACATCATTGGCGCGGTGCAGCGGACGATTCGCGGCATTGAGGTCAACGACGAGACCTTGTCGCTCGACACCATCCGCGACGTTTGCCTGAACGGCCCCGGCCACTACCTGGGCGCGCCGCAGACGCTTAACCTGATGCAGCGCGACTACCTGTATCCGCAAATCGCCAACCGCGCCAGCCCCAACCAGTGGGTGGAGCAAGGGCGCCCGAGCGTGGTGGAAACCGCGTCCAAAAAATTGCAGGTGATTTTGGACACGCACTTCCCGTCGCACATCTCGCCCGAGATGGACGCCCGCATCCGCGCCGAGTTTCCGGTGCGGCTGGCGCGTGCGAGCATGCAGCCGCGCGTTTAGAACGGCAGTCCCGATCGCGCCGGGCGTCTTCCTACAATGGGACCATGTCCCTTTCCACCACCTACGTTTTGACACCGTCCGCGCCTCTTGAACAGGAGCGTTTTCCTGCCGCCCCCGATTCGCCCATGCTCGCCGCCCTCAACCCCGAGCAGCGCGCCGCCGTCACCCTGCCGCCCGAGCATGCGCTGATTCTGGCCGGTGCCGGTTCGGGCAAAACCCGGGTGCTGACCACCCGCATCGCTTGGCTGCTGCAAAACGGCTATGTGTCGCAGGGCGGCATTTTGGCGGTCACTTTTACCAACAAGGCGGCCAAAGAGATGGTCACGCGCTTGTCCAGCATGCTGCCGGTCAACGCCCGGGGCATGTGGATTGGCACTTTTCATGGCCTGTGCAACCGCTTTTTGCGCGCGCACTTCAAAACGGCCAACTTGCCGCAGGCCTTTCAGATTTTGGACACGCAAGACCAGCTCAGCGCCGTCAAGCGCCTGTGCAAGCAAATTGGTGCGGACGAAGAGCGTTTTCCACCCAAGCAACTGGTGTGGTTTATTGCCAGTTGCAAAGAAGACGGCCTGCGCCCCGCAGCGGTGGAAGTGCGCGACGCTGACACCCGGCGCAAGGTCGAGATTTACCAGCTTTATGAAGAGCAATGCCAGCGCGAAGGTGTGGTCGATTTTGGCGAACTGATGCTGCGCAGCTTCGAGGTGCTGCGCGACCACGCCGACATCCGCACGCATTACCAACGGCGCTTTCGCCATATCTTGATTGACGAGTTTCAGGACACCAACAAGCTGCAATACGCCTGGATCAAGATGCTGGCCGGGGTGGGCGCTGATGGCGACGCAGGCGGCCAAGGCGGCGCGGTGCTGGCCGTGGGCGACGACGACCAGAGTATTTACGCCTTTCGCGGCGCGCGCGTGGGCAATATGGCCGATTTTGTGCGTGAATTTAAGGTGCAGCACCAGATCAAGCTGGAGCAAAACTACCGCAGCCACAGCAATATTCTCGATTCAGCCAACGCGCTGATCAGCAACAACAGCCGGCGCCTGGGCAAAAACCTGCGCACCGACCAGGGTCCGGGCGAGCCAGTGCGCGTGTACGAGGCGCCCAGCGACTTTGAAGAAGCGCAGTGGATGGTGGACGAAATGCGCCATCTGCTCAAAACCCCCAGCGAGCATCCGGGTGGCGACTGCTATCAGCGCAGCGAGATTGCGGTCTTGTACCGCTCCAACGCGCAAAGCCGGGTGATAGAGACGGCGCTGTTCAACGCCGGTTTGCCCTACCGCGTCTACGGCGGCCTGCGCTTTTTTGAGCGCGCCGAAATCAAGCACGCGCTGGCCTATTTGCGCCTGCTGGCCAATCCCAACGACGACACCAGCTTTATGCGGGTGGTGAACTTTCCGGCGCGCGGCATTGGCGCGCGCAGCATCGAGCAGTTGCAAGACATGGCCAAGGCCTCGGGCTGCTCCTTCCATGACGCGGTGAGCGCCGTGGCAGGCAAGGCCGGCACGCTCTTGGGCGCCTTTGTCGCCAAGATTGACGTGCTGCGCGAACAAACCGCCACCCTGAGCCTGCGCGAAACCGTGGCCTTGATGCTCGACCACAGCGGCCTGCTGGCCCACTACCGCTTGGAGCGCGAGGGCGAAGACCGCATCGAGAACTTGGAAGAACTCGTCAACGCCGCCGAAAGCTTTGTGCGCCTTGAAGGCTTTGGCCGCAACGCGCCAGGGCAAACGCCAGCTGACGGCGCCTTGACCCAAAGCCCCGCCAGCCAGGGCCTGAACCCCGATCTACCGCCACCTGAACCCGAATTTGGCGATACCGGCGAAACCCTGTCGCCCCTGGTGGCCTTTTTGACCCACGCCGCGCTAGAGGCCGGCGACAACATGGCCCAGGCAGGACAAGACGCCATCCAGCTCATGACGGTCCATTCGGCCAAGGGACTGGAATTTGACTGCGTGTTCATCACCGGCATGGAAGAGGGCCTGTTTCCCCATGAAAACTCGCTCAGCGACCGTGACGGCCTGGAAGAAGAGCGTAGGCTGATGTACGTGGCCATCACCCGCGCGCGCCAGCGCCTGTACCTGAGCCATTCGCAAACCCGCATGCTGCACGGCCAAACCCGCTACAACCTCAAAAGCCGCTTTTTTGATGAGCTGCCTGAGGAATGCCTCAAGCTTCTGACCCCGAAACGCCAGCCGGTGCGCGTTAGCTGGGGCCAGGGCGGTGGCAGTCATGGCGGCCACGGAGGTGGCTCCAGCAGCAGCTACCCCAGCGCGCCCACATCCGCCGGATCGGCCACCTACGGCAGCGGCGCCCCCGTGGCCCGCAAGACAGAGCCCGAGCACGGTCTGCGTTTGGGCATGCAGGTGTTCCACAACAAGTTTGGCGAAGGCACGGTGCTTACGCTCGAAGGCGCAGGCGACGACGCGCGCGCGCAAATCAACTTTCCCCGCCACGGCACCAAGTGGTTGGCGCTGAGCGTGGCCAAACTCACGCCGGTGTGAGCTTTTGGCGGCAGTAGCCGCTGCTTGGACGCACTAATATCCGGCACCTATGACTACTGCAACACTTGATTTACCCACTGACGCCCCGGTCGCTTGGCGCCAGGACGCCAGCATCATCGGCCTGGTGGGCCTGGCTCACGGCAGTTCGCATTTCGGCCACCTGATACTGCCGCTGCTGTTTCCGGTGTTCATGCGGGAGTTTGGCTTTAGCTATTCCGAGCTGGGCTTGCTGATGACGGTGTTTTTTGTCGTCTCGGGCGTCGGCCAGGCCAGTTCGGGCTTTTTGGTGGACCGCGTGGGCGCGCGGCCCTTGTTGTTTACCGCGTTTGGGCTGTTTATCGCAGCGTGCCTGCTGGCCTCGGTGGCGGGCAGCTATGGCGCGCTGGTGGCAGTAGCAGCTTTGGCGGGCGCGGCCAATGCGCCGTTTCACCCGATTGATTTCACCATCCTCAACCAACGCGTGTCCGCCCCGCGCCTAGGTTACGCCTTTAGCGCCCATGGCCTGAGCGGCAACCTGGGCTGGGCTACCGCGCCGGTGTTCTTTGCCGGTTTGGGTTCGGTGCTGGGCTGGCGCCAGACCTATCTGGCAGCAGCGGCCTTTTTTGCGCTGGTCTTGCTGGTACTGGTGCTCAAGCGTGAACACCTGCAAACCCGCGTGCTGGCGCGCAACCCGGTGGCTGACCCCGGCCACGCCATGGCCTTCATGAAGCTGCCGGTGGTGTGGTGGTGCTTTGGCTTCTTTTTTCTATCGACCATGACGCTGGCTGTGGTGCAGGGCTTTGCGGTGTCGATTCTCAAAGCGATGCACGGCGTGGGTTTTGAGGCCGCTACGCTCACGCTGAGCGCCTACATGCTTTGTGGCGCAGTGGGCGTTTTTATTGGCGGGTTTGTGGCGGCGCGCACCGCCAACAGCGACCGCGTCGTGGCGCTTGCCATGGCCGCTGGCGCGCTTTTGCTGGCCTTGTGCGGAACCGGTTGGCTGGGCGCCACGCCCACCATGGTGGTGCTGGCCGCCACCGGCTTTGCCGTAGGCATCGGCGGCCCCTCGCGCGACATGATGATCAAGCGCGCCACGCCCCAGGGCGCCACCGGCCGGGTGTACGGTCTGGTGTATTCGGGCTTGGACACGGGCTTTGCGCTGTCGCCCCTGGTGTTTGGCGCCTTTATGGACCGGGGCTGGTACGGCGCCACGCTCTTGGGCGCTGCAGCGGTGCTGATGCTCAGCGTGGTGGCCGCGCTGGGCGTGGGCCGCCGCACTCAGCGCGTGCCCGCCTGAACCTGGGCGAGCCTTAGCCCCAACGCCCCTTTTTGCACCGACGCACCATGCCCCACCGCCACCACAGTTCGCCCGCCCATTTGCTCACGCCGGTCATGCACGGCGTGCTGGAGCGCATAGCCCGCGCGGGCCACGTGCCCATGCACGCGCTGTCGCCCCAGCAGGCGCGCGCTGCCTATGCCGCAGGCGCGGGCGTGCTGGACCTGCCGGCCCAGGCTTTGGCGCGGGTGGAAGACCATTTTTTTGCCACCCGCGACGGCGCGCAACTGCTGGCGCGTGTGTACGCGCCCAGCGCCGAGCGCCTGCCGGTGTTGCTGTACTTTCATGGAGGCGGCTTCACCATTGGCAGCGTGCAAACCCACGACACGCTGTGCCGCCGCCTGAGCCACCTGGC
>CANGHQ010000193.1 GCA_947453585.1 Burkholderiales bacterium
CAGCCAGTTCAAGTGAAGGTAGTGCCATCATGGCCAGAAGGCCCACGAGCGCAAGCGTGACCACCATTTCAATGAGAGTAAAGCCCCCGGCGAGACCCCGGCGCCGTGCATATTTCATTTGCTGACCTCGCTTGCATCAAGCGCGTTGGGCGTCGGCGTGGCAGGTGTTTCCTCAGCACCGGTGGAGACGGTTGCCGGACGCGTTTGGGCGCCTTGCAAACGGCTCGATGACAAACGTGCGCCGCCGCCGCTTGATGGGGCGCTGGGCGATGCTGCGCTACTGGACTCTATGCGCGCGGTTCCGATCGGTTTGAGTTGCAAGTTGCGTTCGCGCATGCTGGACTCGGTCCCGGAGAAAATAGCGCGCGTGGAGGCGTCAAGCAGGGTGGGCGCACGGAGGATGCGCGGCGTAATGGACAGGATAATTTCGGTCTTGTTTTTGTCAGCGTTGTTGTTGCCGAATAACTTTCCTATGGTCGGAAGGTGCCCCAGACCCGGCAATTTGGCGGCCGTGTTGCGGTCGCTCGAGGAAATGAGTCCGCCAAGAATCTGTGTTTCTCCATCCAGAAGGCGCACCACCGTATTGGCGTTGCGGGTTCCGATCTGGTAGGCCAGCGAGCCGTTGGGACCATCAATCTGTTTGGCAATGGAGCTCACTTCCAGTGCAATACGAATGCCCACTTCCTGTTCGTTGTAGACCTCGGGCTCAAACTCCAGTTTGAGACCGACATCCTGGTATTGCACGGAGCCGGTCACTACCCCACCACCGCTTTGCACCGGGGTGATCGTGTTGGTGATGATGGGAATCCTGTCGCCAATCAGGATGCGTGCCTTTTCCTTGTTGCGTGCACGAATGCGCGGGCTTGCAAGAATATTGGCATCGATGTCCTGCAGTTTGAAGTTCAGGCCAAACGACAGCGCAGTGGCGGTCAAGTCGTCGCCGCTCAGAGACCGCAGGCGCCCGAGCGTGAGTCCCGTGGCGGGAACGGGCGTGGAGAGCGTCAGCGAATCCGGGAACTGGATGCCCAAGTTGGTGAGTCGATCATGAGAGACCTCCAGGACTTCAACTTCAAGCATGATTTCCGGGTCGGGTACATCGTGAGCCGCAATGACCTTGGCAGCAACCGCGATGGCTTCCGGGGTATCGCGCATGATCAAGCGGCTGGTGCGCTCGTCAATGGTTACGTCCTTGAGCTTCAACACGGTTTTCAGGACGGTCTGCAGGTATTTGACGTCGGCATTGGTGACTTGGAACATCCGCACCTGCAGGTCTTGGTACTCCTTCTGCTTGGCTGGCGTCGCCGGAAATACGAAGAGGGTATTTGCGTTGACCATCCTTTTTTCCAGCTGGTTTTGCAGGAGTATCAGGTCCACCGTGTCTTCGACGGCAGCGTCTTTGACGAAAATCGTCGTCTTCAGATCCGCACGCACATCCCGGTCAAGGATCACGTTCATGCCCGTCGTTCGGGACAAGGCCTCAAACACCATGCGCAAGTTGGCATCCCTGAATTGCAGGCTCACTGGCTTTCTCATGATGGACTGTGCGGCCAGTTTTTCTTGTTCTACTGCCTGGGACTTTTCAGTTGCATCCTTGATGGCCTCGAGTTGACGTAGTGCGCCCGCGTGTCCGGGTTGCAACGCCAGCACGCCATTCACCTTATCCATCGCCAGTGTCAATTTCCCTGCCACAAGCAGACGTTCGGACTCGGCAATCATGCGCGCACTGCGTGCATTGAGATCCATGCGGGCCATCTGGCGCCGCACATCCACGTTTGCGGGGTCGAGCTTGAAAGCCTTGGCGTACAGCTGGCGCGCTTCTGATACGTTTTCTTTGCTTTCCAACTCGTCGGCGCGGCGCAGCAAATCTGCGGCATAGGCGCTCGAGGCTTTCAATACGTCCATACGGAATTGGGCATTCTCGGGCTCGGAACGGGAGGCACTTTGCAGCAGGCCCAGGCCTTCCTCCAACTGGCCGTCTGCCGTAAGTCGCAGTCCCTCTTTGTTGGCCTGCGTGCCCGCACACGCCGACAGCAGAAGCAGGACGGCGGCCAGCAAGGCGGATGGTAAAAACGGTCGCGCAGCGTGTTTCTTGGTCATGGTGATGAGCCCGCAAGGGCCACCGTTTGTTGAATGTCCAGTGGCAAATTGGTCAATACATTGCTTGGCGCTGCAAACGACTCGACGCGGTAGGTGTTCTCTATGGATTCACCTTGCGCAACGATCCACAAAGTGTCCCCGCGCGTGAGAAAGGCCTGGGGTCGGTCCGAGCCGTTTTCTATCAGTCCCAGTAGCGCAAAGGGAACGGGTGGAGCAGTCGGTGCTGGCGGTGGCGTCGGGGCTTGTAGCTGGACCGGCGGTGGCGGTGGTGGTGGTGGCGGCGGCACCCAACTGATGCTGGAGAACGCGTCCTGCGTGGAATCAGGGATGGCGCGACGCGCGCTGGCTGCGGCCTTCTTGCCACCGTCCGATGTCACCACGGCACTTGTGGCCACGGCGTCGGGTCGCGGGGCCTCCTGCGCGTAGGCTGCAACACTCAGCGTTGGGTTTGGCCCATCCAGTGTTTCCTGTGGCAGGCGGGTCCAGTGCGACAGAGCGTAGAGACTGATATAAGTCGTGCCAGTCCACATCAAAAAGTTCAACGGTTTTTTGAAGTGGGACATGCTAGGGCTGCTGGTAGATCAGGCTAAAACGAATCACGGAATCAATCGACTTGCTTTCCGAAGAGTTCCGATTCATGCGCAACTCTTCCAGCGCCGCATTGGGAAGCTCGCGCAGAACCTCTGCGGCAAATTTCTTGGTGGCCGGGTAATTTGCGCTCACGGGGAAGCTCAGGCTGTAGGTGACCAGCGGCGATGCGGCGTCTTGCTTGATGTGGTACTCGCCCTTTACCAGCGCGATGTTCGACCGCCCCGCACTTTGAAATATGGTTTCTAGATCAGCCGTGTTGTGGGAGAGGGGTGGGAACGCGCCTACAAAGCTTTGGGTTGGGTCGCCGGTCATTGGTGAAGCCAGACCAACGGTGCGCTGCAGCCGGGCGAGTTCGAGAGACTTGGCCGATACGGCAACGCGAAGCGTTCGCTGGTGCGCCTGCAGCTGCATCACCCCGATGGCAATTCCCAATGCCGCGAGCGCCAGTGCAAAGCCCATTGCGCCCTGTGGTCCGGTCCAGCGGGACGCACGGTTCCATTGCGCCAAAAGCGTCTTCTTCATAGCGCGCTCCCCCATTGGGCTTGCAATTGAAATCGAACCGGCGTGCCTGGGTTCTGCACCAAAACCTGGTGGGAACTCAAAACTACACCGGACAACCGACCGTCTTTTTGCAGTGCCTTGAGATAGTTGAGCATCTCCGTCGGGTTGGCGGCCTCGGCAGTGAGCGTGACCTTGCGCTTTGCCATGGAGGGCTCTATCGATAGCAGCGCAACATGGTCCGGCGCCGACTCGAGCGCCGCGAGCAAATCGGGCCAAGGGGCCAGCAGTCTTTGCTCGGTATCCAAGACCAGCTGAATGCGTGCCTTGTTCCCTGGGTCGGCGTGCTGCGGTGATGCGCGTGGCGCGGTCTGGCGAGCGAGTGTTAGTTTCTCGAGGTTATTGGTCAGCGATGCGTTTTCTGCCATGACCGCCACGCAAGCTAGGAGGGCGGCCGAAACAAACAATATTCCGACCAGCAACAACACAAGTCCCCTGACGGACCAATGTCGCGCATGTGGCGAAAATTCAATGTTCAAGGCATTGTTGCTCATCTTGCGTGCGCCAAAGGCTCGAGCACCGACCAGCGCGACGCGGCGGCGCCAAGATGATGGTCGGGGGTCACAAGAATGAAGGGATTTGCCCTGTCGGCTTCGATACCCAGGCTTGCCAGCAATCGGTTCACGCGGGTGTCGAGCGCGCCGTAGTCTGGCGCCTCGGCGGCGTCGTCTACGTCCGGGCTTTCCCCGCGCACGGATCCTTGGGTCAGCGCGACGATGGAGCCGCGTGACACGCAGGCGGCAACGATGTGACTCTCGCTCTGGCTTGCAAATAGTCCGGTGTCATCAAACCGTTCGCGGGCATGCAGGTTCCACTGTCTGCAGAAGTCTGATTCCACACTGCCCAAGGACAGGCCGTTGCGCTTTGCTGCGTCCGCCAGCAGCTCCATGTCTTGCCTGCTGGCGGCACAGATGAACAGGTGTTGCATGTCGCTTTGCAAATGCCAGCGTACCTCCCAATCACGTGAATCCTCACCCAGTAATTCTTCTACACAAGCTTGGGCGACAAGGTTCAGGTCCCGCACACTGGCACCCCGGTAGTCACCAGACACCACGTCAAAGTGCAGGCGCGTGTCACCCAGCACCACGCGAAGACGCGTGGCCCGGCTCTGCGAAGGGATGCCGCAATCCGTAATCGCAGAATCAATAGCACTCGCAAGCGCCCCTGAGGGGTCGGCGTCCAGCACATCGACCGATTGACGGCTGCGGCCAAGCTCTGCGCGCCGTGGCCACGGGCCAAGATAGGCCGCACGCACGTCGTGGGCTTCGATGTGAAGCGCAATGGTTTTATCCAGCCATAGTGACACGGTTGATCTCCTCCAAAGTGGTTTCGCCGCGCAAGGCCATTTCCATGGCTGCGTCGCGCAGGCTTGTGAAGCCACTGGCCCGTGCGGATTGACGAATCTGGGCCAGCGGAGCGCGCTGCACCAGTTGCTCCCGCAGCAAGTCGCTTATGGGCAGGGTCTCTGCAATGGCGCGGCGGCCCTTGTAGCCTGAGCCGCGGCAGTGCGCGCAACCGAGTCCGCGCTGGAACGCTGCACCCTCAATGCGATCTGCGCTCAGGCCAGAACGCTGCATCTGCTCCGGTGA
>CANGHQ010000194.1 GCA_947453585.1 Burkholderiales bacterium
GCCCATGTGCTGCGCCTGGGTTCGCGCGTGGCCAGCACCCGCATGGAGTTTTTGGGTGCCGACGGCACTTTGTTTTCTACCGGGGCAGCGGCGTATATCGTGTCCTGAACGCTGCGTAGGCGACGCCCATAAAAAAAGGCCCTTGAAGGGCCTTTTTTGTTGCTGGCAAAGTCGCCTTACAGGGGCACTTTTTTCAGCATCTCGATGCCAATCGTGCCGGCAGCGATTTCGCGCAGGGCGGTGACGGCGGGCTTGTTTTTGCTTTCGATCTTGGGCGTGTGGCCCTGGCTGAGCATGCGCGCGCGGTAGGTGGCGGCCAGCACCAGTTGGAAACGGTTGGGGATCTGCTCGAGGCAGTCTTCGACGGTGATGCGGGCCATGGGATTCTCCGAAATTACAAGGGGATGTTGAGCGCCTGGAACGTTGCGGCTCTGGCGCGCGCCTGCGCCACAAACTTGAGCCGCTGGGAGTGAACGATCGCCTTGAGGTCAAAAAGCGCGCGGTCAAACAACTCGTTGATTATAACGAAGTCGAATTTTTGGGCCTGCGCCACCTCAACCGCCGCATTTTTCATGCGCAGCTCAATCGTCGCCGGCGCGTCCTCGCCCCGGCGCTCCAGCCGCGCGCGCAGCTCTTCCCAGCTCGGGGGCAAGATGAAGATGCACACCGCGTTGGAAAAGGTCTGTTTGATCTGGATCGCACCCTGGAAGTCGATTTCCAGAATCACATCGGCGCCCATGGCCATGCGGTCTTCGATGGCTTTTTTGGACGTGCCGTAGCGGTGGTTGTGCACATTGGCCCATTCGACGAAGGCGTTGGCCGCCACCATGGCGTCAAATTCCTGCTCGGACACGAAGAAGTACTCGCGCCCGTGTTTTTCCTGGCCTCGCGGCGCCCGCGTGGTGTGTGACACCGAGGGCTGCACGTGGGAGTCAAGCTCCAGCAAGGCGTTGACCAGGCTGGACTTGCCCGCGCCACTGGGCGCTGCGACAACAAAAAGGTTTCCGGGGTAATCCATAGCGCGACTCAGGGGCAAAAAGCGGGCTCTTATTCTATGTTCTGCACCTGCTCGCGCATTTGCTCGATCAGCACCTTCATGTCCACCGAAATGTGGGTCAGCGCCAGCGCGGCCGATTTGGAGCCCATGGTGTTGGCCTCGCGGTGCAGTTCCTGGATCAGAAAATCGAGGCGCTTGCCGATTTCGCCGCCCTTGGTAATCAGACGCTCCAACTCATCGAGGTGCGAGTTCAGGCGGGTGATTTCCTCAGCCACGTCAATGCGGATGGCAAAGGCGGTGGCCTCGGTCAGTGCGCGGTCTTGGGCGCTTTCGGGTAGGGCGCTGCCCTCGCCCAGCGCCATGGCCTCGGCCCAGCGTTCCATGAAGCGCTGGCGCTGCTGGGCTACGAGCTGCGGCACCAGGGGCGTGGCCTGGGCGGCCAAAAGGCGCAGCTGCTTGATGTGTTCGAGCAGCATGGCGCCCAGGCGCGCGCCTTCGCGCTCGCGGGCCGCCAGCAGCGCGGTCAAGGCCGTTTTGGCCAGTGGCAGCAGTTCTTCGCTCCAGTCGCGCAGGCCCGATTGCTCGCTTGCGGCCAGGCGCAATACGTCGGACACCGTCAGGCCACCGGCCTGCGGCAGCCACACCTTGATGTTGTCTTGCAGGCTGTTGAGGCGCTGCAGCAGCTTTGGCGACGGGTCGCTCACGCTGCCGTGTTGCACGTCGATGGAGGCGCGTACCTCAATCTTGCCGCGCTTGAGGCGCGCGCCTAGCAGTTCGCGCAAGGCCGGTTCCCACTGGCGCAGGTCTTCGGGCAGGCGAAAGGTCAGGTCCAGAAAGCGGCTGTTGACCGAGCGGATCTCCAGCCCAAGCTGGGCGGCGGGTGCCTGTTTGGCCTCAGTGGGCGCTGCTGCGCCGGGCTCGGAGTGCTGCGCGCTGGCGTAGCCGGTCATACTGTAAACTGACATTATTAATTCCTTGACTATGAGGGTTGCTCTGAGAATAACCCGCTTCGTTGGCCGGTCTGCGGTTGAACGACTGCGGGGACACCAAACTCCCGCACTTTTGGCATGACCCAGGCTGCTCCAAAGTCACTCCCCGCACCTCTGGCGCCCGGCAAATGGGTCGGAGGCTACCGCATCGTCCAAAAAATTGGTGCGGGCGGCTTTGGCATTGTTTACCGGGCGGTGAGCCCCACCGGGCAAGAAGTGGCTCTCAAAGAGTATTTGCCCGCCGCGCTGGCCAGCCGGGCCCATGGCGACGCACCGGTGGTGGTCGCGCAAGAAAAACGCTCGCTGTACCGCATTGGTTTTCGCAGCTTTTTGGAAGAAGGGCGCGCGTTGGCCCAAATCGTCCACCCCAACGTGGTCAGCGTGCTGAATTTTTTTCAGGAAAACGACACGGTTTATCTGGTGATGAACTACCTGCAGGGGGCGTCCTTGCAGCAGTTCATCGTCACTTCAGCGTCCTTGAACCACTCCAAGGTCTTTCGCGAAAGCACGATCCGCTCGCTTTTTGACGAGGTGTTGCGCGGCCTGCGCGTGGTGCACCAGCACAAGATGCTGCATCTGGACATCAAGCCGGGCAACATCTTCGTGACCGATGACGACCGGGCGGTGCTGATTGACTTTGGCGCGGCGCGCGACGTGCTGCACAAGGGTGGTAAGTTTTTGCAGCCCATGTTTACGCCCGGCTTTTCGGCGCCAGAAATGTACAAGCGCGGCAAACCCATCGGCCCCTGGACCGATATTTACGCCATAGGCGCTTGCATGTTTTCCTGCATGAAGGGCTGTCCGCCGCCCGACGCAGCCAAAGCGGACTGCCGCGCAAAGCTCGAGGCTATGGTGGCCGAATTGCAGGGCAAGTATTCCCCGCTGCTGATCGAGCTGGTGCTCTCGTGCATGCAAACGGATCCACAGGCGCGGCCCCACTCGGTGCTGTCGGTGCAAAAAGTACTGTCCCGGCCGCCGCAGGCGGCGCTGGCCACCGACGCGGATCGCTACCAAGCGACGCAGTTTTTGCCCGACGCCTTGCGTCCGGTCTCCAAACTTCCGGCTTAAGCGCCACACGCGGCCATGATGTTTTCGGTATTCCAGGTCAGTCGCGTGGGGGGGGCGCAAGCGCAACGAAGACCGCATGGGCTACACCTACACGCAGGCAGCGGCCATTTTTTTGGTGGCGGACGGTCTTGGCGGCCACCCGCAAGGCGATGTGGCTTCGCAGATCTGTCTGCAGGTCGTTACCACCCTTTTCCACAAGCAGGCCACGCCCAAGTTGGCTGATGCGGCGCAATTCCTGCAAACCGCCATGCGCGCTGCCCATGAGCAACTGCTGGCTTATGCCGCTATGCATGGCCTGGAACACACGCCCAGCAGCACTTTGGTAATCGCCATCCTGCAGGACGATCAGTGCTACACCGCGCACTGCGGCGACTCGCGCCGCTACCTGGTGCGAGGCGGCGCAGTGCTGAGCCGAACGGTAGACCACTCTGTGGCGGAGTGGAAAGACAGCATGCTGCTGGCCAACGGGCAGGCGCCCGTGAGCAAGCACATGCTTTACAGCTGCCTGGGTGCACCCCGGCAGCCGGTGATTGAAATCGACACTCCCATCGCCCTGGAAGTGGGAGACCGCTTGCTGCTGTGCTCTGACGGGCTGTGGGGCAATGTGGACGAGGAGCAGATTGTGGACAGCTTGACCGCCTACCCCGTGACCGAAGCCGCAAACGAACTACTGGACTTGGCGCTGCTGCGCGGCGGCGCCTATTGCGACAACGTGACCCTGATCGCCGTGGCCTGGGAGAAAGCCGATAATCCGATGCTTGCCTGAGCGCGGGGCCCCTAGGGGCTCTTTTTTCGCCCCTGAGCGGGCGCTTGGTGCTTCTTCAACCCGTTTGCCGGAATGCTTTCATGACCTCATTTATCCGCAGCGGCGCACGTGCCGCCAACGCCTTGCGCCCGGTGCGCATTACCCGCGGCTACACCCGCCACGCCGAAGGTTCGGTGCTGATCGAGTTTGGCGGCACCAAGGTGCTGTGCACCGCCTCGGTGGAAGAGCGTGTGCCGCCGCACAAGCGCGGTAGCGGCGAAGGCTGGGTCACTGCCGAATACGGCATGCTGCCGCGCGCCACCCACACGCGCAGCGACCGCGAAGCCGCCCGCGGCAAGCAAAGCGGGCGCACGCAAGAGATTCAGCGCCTGATTGGCCGCTCGCTGCGCGCCGTGTTTGACCTCAAACTCTTGGGCGAACGCACCATTTCGCTCGATTGCGACGTGATCCAGGCCGACGGCGGCACGCGCACTGCGGCCATTACCGGCGCCTTTGTCGCGGCGCAAGACGCCGTGAACTGGCTGCTGGCGCACGGAAAAATCGCCGAGTCGCCCATCACCGCTTCCGTTGCGGCCATTTCGGTGGGCATTGTGCAAGGCACGCCGCTGCTCGACTTGGAATACACCGAAGACTCGGCCTGCGACACCGACATGAACGTGGTGATGACTGGCGCAGGCAATTTTGTTGAAGTGCAGGGCACGGCCGAAGGCGCGGCGTTTTCGCGTGCCGAGATGGACCAGTTGCTCAACCTGGCCGATGCGGGCATTGCCGAACTGATGCGCTTGCAGCAGCAGGCGCTGGCCCAAGCGCCGCTCGCGCATTGACCGCTTCGCAGCCGTCCATGCAGATTGTTCTGGCGTCCAACAACGCGGGCAAACTGGCCGAACTGCAGGCCATGTTTGCGCCCTTGGGCTGCGAATTGGTGCGCCAAAGTGATTTGGGCGTGCCCGAGTCGCCCGAGCCCTACC
>CANGHQ010000195.1 GCA_947453585.1 Burkholderiales bacterium
AGAAGTCTTGGCCGGCTTTGCCTTCGGTCTTGGCGACCACGGTGGCCAGAACCACGGTGCCGTCCATGTCCAACAGCACAGCGCCGGTGGACTGACGGGCAATTTCGCCGGTTTCCATGGTGACCGTGTGCTGGCCCCATTGGAAGGTCTTGCTAACTTTTTTGAACATTGTCATGGTGAGTCTCGGTTTTTCAGCGGGCCCACAAAGGCCCATCAGGAGTCAACGGGAGGTGCAGGCCACCTCGCCCAAGCCCGGTTTCAACTTCACAGTCCACGATGCCATTCCAGCGCCACTTGGCAAAAATTGCGCTGGAATGACACAGCTTCGTACTGTTTTAGCCGTCTCCGAAGTAAAAAACGCCTGAGCTAGTGACCTAACTCAGGCGCTTATTCTGTTCTTGTCGATTACTTGCGCAGGCCCAGTTTGGCGATCAGTGCAACGTAACGGCTGGCGTCTTTGCCCTTGAGGTAGTCGAGCAATTTACGACGGCGGCTCACCATGCGCAAGAGACCACGGCGACCATGGTGGTCTTTGGCGTGGGTCTTGAAGTGGGGGGTGAGTTCGTTGATGCGGGCGGTCAGCAGCGCGACTTGCACTTCTGGGCTACCGGTATCGCCGGCTTGGCGGGCGTTGTCTTGGACAACTGCAGCTTTGATGCTGGATGCGATCATTTTTAAATTTCCTAAAGAATAATTTGAACTTGCGATTGCGGCTGGAACTGCTGCAAACGTGCACATTGCCCGTAAACGGGGGTAGCAAGAGCTTATCGCTCTGGCTTCAACCGATTTCAGGCAAGCCCGCAATTCTATACCAGCGCTAATGCGCACCTGAACGCACCACGTTCAGGGGGCGTCGGGGGTCGCGTCTGTGGCTGGGCCGCTGCCACTGCGGCGGCCACCGCGTCCGCGCGCCAAGTTGGCGCCGGGTGCGGCGCCGCCCAGGCGGCTTTGCTCGCCGCCCCACTGCGCACGCGCGCCGGTAGACACCTCGCCCAGGGTGCTGACAATCGCCTCCAAGGTGGGGCTGGCGCTTTTGGTGTGGGCGTCCAGCGCGTCGCGCATGGCGCGCAGGTGCTTGGCTGAGGTGCCGCAGCAGCCGCCGATGATGCGCGCGCCCGCGTCGAGCGCCATGCGGGCGTAGTTGGCCATGATCTCGGGCGTGCCGTTGTAGCAAATCGCGCCGTCCACGTACTGGGGAATGCCGCAGTTGCCCTTGGCCACCAGCACCACTTCGGGGCCCATGGCTTCGGCCAGGTTGTGGATGCAGGCCACCACTTCCGAGGCGCCCACGCCGCAGTTGGTGCCGCAGGCGGCCAGGCGGGGGCTGAGGGTCTTCTCGATACCCGAGAAGTCGCTGGGCGAGATGCCCATCATGGTGCGGCCATTGGTGTCAAAGCTCAGGGTGCAGACGATGGGCAGGTTCGCCACGGCAGCACCGGCCACGGCGGCTTCGACCTCTTCGCGCGAAGACATAGTCTCGATCCACAGCACGTCGGCGCCGCCAGCGGCCAGCGCCAGCGCCTGCTCGGCAAAAGCGGCCTTGGCCTGATCAAAAGTCAGCGGGCCGATGGGCTCCATGATTTCGCCGGTGGGGCCCATGCTGCCGGCCACGGCCACGGTGCGGCCGCTGGCGTCGGCCACCTTGCGGGCAATTTGCGCGGCGCGGGTGTTGAGTTCGGCCATGCGGCCCTGGGCGTTGTGCAGTTTGAGGCGGTAAACCGTGCCGCCAAAGCTGTTGGTCAGAATGATGTCGGCACCTGCGTCCACAAAGTCTTGGTGCAGCTTGGTGATGCGCTCGGGGTGCTCGGTGTTCCACAGCTCGGGCGCGTCGCCCGACATGAGGCCTACGTCAAACAGGTTGCTGCCGGTGGCGCCATCGGCCAGCAGCCAAGGGCGGGTGGCCAACAAATGGGTAAAGCGGTTGCTGGAAGTGCCCTGGACAGGTGCAGAAACTAGGGTCGTCATGGCTCACTCATTTAAAAAAAGGTGGCCACGCAGCGGGGGTTGAAAAAAGTAGCATTCACCGCACCAGTTGCGTGGGTGAGCGCCGTTACATCCGACCGGCATTGCGCCAGTCGCTCCGAGCCTCGTTCATCAACATGAACTGCAACGCTCCTCGGAAGCGGCAGATTTTAGCGCAGGGCCGCAAAAAGCGCCCTGCCCGCGCCCGGCGCTGTTAGCGCTGCTGGGTTTCCCAGTTGGGGTGCACAAAATACGGCGCGTCTGAGGCGGGCAGCGGGGTGCGGCCACGGATCAGGTCGGCGATTTTTTCGGCCATCATGATGGTGGGCACGTTCAGGTTGCCGCTCACCACCAGCGGCATGATGGACGCGTCCACCACGCGCAGGCCGCGCACGCCGTGCACCCGGCCTTGCGGGTCGGTCACAGCCAGGGCGTCGGTGCCCATGCGGCAGGTGCCGCTGGGGTGGTAGGCGGTCTCAGCGCTGTTGCGGATGTGTTCGTCGATTTCGGCGTCGGTTTGCACTTGCGGGCCGGGCGACATTTCTTCGCCCCGAAACTCGTCAAAAGCGTGCTGGGCAAAGATTTCGCGCGTCAGGCGCACGCCGGCGCGCATTTCACGGCGGTCTTGCTCGGTGCCCATGTAGTTAAAGATGATGCGCGGCGCCTGCAGCGGGTCGGTACTTGTGATCTTGACGTGGCCGCGGCTGGTGGGGCGCATAGGGCCCACATGGGCCTGAAAGCCGTGGCAGGAGGCGGGCGAGTTGCCGTCGTAGCGCACCGCCAGGGGCAAAAAGTGGTACTGCAAATCGGGCTGTTTGACACCGGCTTCGCTGCGGATAAAGCCGCCCGACTCAAAGTGGTTGGTCGCGCCCAGGCCGCTGCCAAACAAGATCCATTCGATGCCGATCTTGAGTTTGGCCAAGGGGCCCATGGCCGAATACAGGGTGATGGGCTTGGTGCAGGCGTATTGCACATAGGTTTCCAGGTGGTCTTGCAGGTTTTCGCCCACGCCGCGCAAGGGTGCTACCACTTCCAGACCCAGGGCCTGCAATTCGGCCGGGTTGCCAATGCCCGAGAGCTGCAAGAGCTGCGGCGAATTGATGGCGCCACCCGACAAAATGACCTCGCGCCGGGCGCGGAACTGCTGCGCCGGGCCTTCGTGCAATAGCTCTACACCCACCGCGCGCGGGTTGCCCGCAGGGCCTTCGGTCACCACGCGGGTGACGAAGCTGTTTTTCTGCAATGTCAGGTTCTTGCGCTTGAGCGCCGGGCGCAAGTAGGCCATGGCGGTGCTCCAGCGCCGGCCCTTGTGCGTGGTCATGTCCATGGGGCCCAGGCCTTCTTGCTGGTAGCCGTTAATGTCCTGAGTGACGGGGTAGCCCGCTTGCTTGCCTGCGTCAATAAACGCGCTGTACAAGGGGTTGCGGCCCGCGCCGGTGCTCACATTGAGCGGGCCAGAGTCGCCCCGGTAGGCGTCGCCACCCTTGGCGCGGGTCTCGGACTTTTTGAAGTAGGGCAGGCAGTGCGCGTAAGACCAGTCTTCCATGCCGCTTTGCAGCGCCCAGCCTTCATAGTCCAGGGCGTTACCCCGGATATAGACCATGCCATTAATGGACGAGGAGCCGCCAATCACCTTGCCGCGCGGGCAGTGGATGCGTCGGTTGTTCATAAACGGCTCGGGCTCGGACTCGTACATCCAGGTGTATTTCGCGTTGGCCATAGGGTAGGACAAGGCCGAGGGCATGTGGATGAAGATGCTGTGGTCGTTGCCACCGGCCTCAATCAGCAGCACTTGCACTTCTGCGTCTTCACTCAGGCGGTTGGCCAGCACGCAGCCGGCTGAACCGGCGCCCACGATGATGTAGTCGAATTCTGTTTGCATGTCTTGATTGTGGCTCTAACTAAGTTGCTCGGTCGGATCTCATGGACGCTGGGGATGTTTTTGTGCGCTTAGGAGGCAGGGGCGGTTTGTACGCCGAGGGAGCCGGGGTGAACGGCTTCGCTCGTGTCCTCCGCCCTGCGGGCTCCCCCTTTACCTCGCTGCGCCGTCCACCCCGACTCCCTCGGCATCCTGCGATGCTGGGGCGCTATAGCTGAATTACAGTGGCGCGCCGAGTGCACATTGCCTGAGGGAACCATCTCTGAAGTGCCTTTGTGCGTCAACAATGCTTTTTGACGCAGGGCGGCATGGCGCTCAGCGCAGTGAGGTAAAGGGGGAGCCCGCAGGGCGGAGGACACGAACGGAGCTGAGTGCCATGGCGCCCTGCGTCCGCCAGTGACTGAAATTCGTCGCGGAAGAAAACAGAACGAAGCAGGCAAAAGCATGGCGCAAGACATCCAAAAAAACTAGCGGTAACCCGTCCAGACCTCGCCCAGTTCCACATACACCGTCTTGAGCTGCGTGTAGTGGTCTAACGCGGTCATGCTGTTCTCAGAACCAATGCCGGACTCGCCCACGCCGCCAAAGGGCATTTCGATGGGCGTGATGTTGTAGTTGTTGATCCAGCAAATGCCGGCCTTTAACTTGCCCGCCACGCGGTGGCCCTTTTGCAAGTTGCTGGTGAACACGCCTGCGGCCAGGCCGAAGCGCGAATGGTTGGCGCGGGCAATGGCTTCTTCTTCCGTGTCAAAAGTCAGCATCGACAACACGGGTCCAAAAATCTCTTCGCGCACGATGCGCATATCGTCCTTGCAATCGGCAAAGACGGTGGGCGCCACAAAGTTGCTGCCCTGGCCTTCTACCGCTACTCGGCCGCCGCCGCACGCCAGCGTGGCGCCTTCGGACACGCCGCTGGCGATGTAAGCCATCACCTTGGCGGTGTGGGC
>CANGHQ010000196.1 GCA_947453585.1 Burkholderiales bacterium
GTTTACAGCCGCCGACGTTGAGACGATTGTTGGTCTATATGCTCCCGATGCAGTGTTTATGGGCACCGGAAGCAAAACTATCGTTACCCAACCCGATGCGATAAAAAAGTATTTTGAGGCGACCCTGCTTGGAAACCGAAAGTGGGTTGCGTCGTTGATGGACACTTCAGTCGTACAGCTAAACGACACCACGGTGGTCGTAACGGGTTTGGACAAGCTCGTTGTTACAACTGATGGCAAATCACAGGACGTTTTCGGGCGTGTGACCTTTGTTCTATCCAAAAGAGATTCAGGCTGGAAAATTGTTCACTTCCATCGTTCCGCGATGCCAGCCTGACGCGATGCATTTTTTTCACCTCGAACTCTAGACCACGCTTACTCTCGATTCAGGGCTTGCCAGATTACATTCGTCCGGGCCGTTTTAGTCCCTAAATCGAGGGCGTGCTGCCTTCACGCGCAAGTGACTCAGGGGATCTCGAGTACTATTTCCAATGTGATTAGGCCGTACATTTCCATAAACCGTTCTATCGGAGACATCATGAAGACAAAAGCTTTAGCAGCCGTCGCGCTCATTGGCATCGCTATGTTTGGCACTGCACATGCGCAAACCGGGGTATTCACACTTTCCAGTCCTGACTTGGCCAGTGGTAGCTTCGACAATAAGTTTGTGCTGAATGGCTTTGGTTGCAAAGGCCAGAACGTATCCCCGGCACTGAAATGGAGCAACATTCCAGCAGGAACAAAATCATTGGCTCTTCAGGTGTACGACCCCGACGCGCCCAGCGGGAGCGGCTTCTGGCACTGGACTGTCTACAACATACCACCCACTGTGTCCGAGTTGGCGCAAGGTGCCGGTAATAGTCCCTCAACATTGCCAGCGGGCGCTTTTGGCGGTAATACAGATTTTGCAGATACGGGTGCCACCGGCGTGAACGGCAATTACGGCGGACCATGCCCACCGACAGGTGACAAGCCACATCGTTACATCTTCACTTTGTTTGCTCTCGCCGTACCGCAACTGGAGGTAGCAGGGGGGGTACCCAAAACTGGATCTGCTGGCCTGTATGGATTCGTTTTGAATAAAGGCGTGGGGCCTGCTTTGTTGGGCAAAGCTTCTTTCACGGCTAGCTACGGTCGCTAAGAACTAAAATAGCGGCGATATTAAGCAGCCCTCTCAGACCCACCACGGAACCCTGAGAGGGATGCGCAAGTGCCCTGCACTATGGTCGGTACGCTAAGTTATCAGACAGCGCGCTTGGACGGCGTTACTTACATTGAGGACAGCCAGACTGTGATGCCCATCAGGCAAGCCTCAGCTCTCGCACGTGGGCTTTGCAAGGTAGCAAATGATGCGGGGAATTCACTTTTTAGTTTGCCGCGCCTTTGACCAGCCAAGGCCCTTACTGGGATTCACCAGTTTATGGCGGACAACCGAAAACTATCAAGCATTAGACAAAGTACCAGCCAAAAAGCCACGTTTCGCTTCCCGAAAGCTGCCCTTTGTGATGGACTACTCGGCCCAGACTTACCGCAAGACAAGGTTTTGCGACTGACCGGTTACGCTGCACTTCGGTCGGCTGGGATGGCGATGTGAGTTCCAGACTGCTAGCCGACTTTGCGGCAATCGGAAGTTTTCAAGCGACTCGCCGAACAGTTGTTAGCAATGGCTGCTTTTAGGTATGTCAGTTATCGACTGCTGATCAGATTTTCAATAAGCGCTTCATCAAAAGCGTCGCGAAATCCTGCCGGTGCCCGGCAATAACGTAGACATAAACGTCTGCGTTGATGCGCCGATAAACCAACTTGTGATGTGAGGTAAAGACATTTTGGTATTCAAAGATGCCCACCGAGGCAAGCTCCCGGACGGGCGCGCCGGTTAAAAGCCCCGTATCAAGCAATACCAGCTTTTCGAATATTTCGTCCTCGGCCTTAAGCCAATCAGCTTCGCTCCAGCTGTCAAGCATGTACTCTTGGAGCGAAAACAAGTCATCCTGCGCATCTGGAAGGATGATGACAGCCATTATTTTCGACTCTGGCGGGCAGCCAACAACTGAGCCCGCGCGTCAGCAGCAGAGATGCCTTTGCCTTGCAGACGGTCTTTTTCACCCAAGGCCATGATCTTCAGGGCGGCAATCAACGATTCCTTTTCCTGATACTGCTTGACGCTTTCAATCACCATGCTGGCATCCCCATTTTGGGTAATGAAGAACGGATTGCCATTCATCTCCAGGTCTTCAGAAATCTGTGCAGCATGGCTCTTGAGGTAGGAGATAGACCTGATGTTGGTAACGGATGACATATCGACCCCTGTGCAATAACGAGACTGAATGTAGGCCTGGATTTAGTCATTGTCAAGCAATTTGCAGAGTGACATTCAACATTCGCTCCAAAGAGGTTCAACGTTCCGCTCCCAAGCTGACAGCGAGTTTTGAATGTCCGCTTCTGAGGAATTGCGACCATCTATTCTTAAACATTATTGGAAACGCAGCCTAAGGCGTCACCCCTGGGGGCCAACAGCGGAGTAAAACCCGCGCCCATAAAAAAAGCCCTCGAAGAGGGCTTTTTTGTTGAAGACCGGGATTAACCGCCCTTCTTGGCCCGCTTGCCGGGGTTCTTTTTGCTGCGGGTGGACACGCCACGCTCCAGGCTCACTTTTTGGCCGCGGCCTGCGCTGCCCAGAGTCATGCCGGGCAGAGGCTTGGGTGCGGGGGTGGCTTTGCGGTCTGCTTCGGTAACGATGGAATTGCCCATGAGATCTTTCCTAGAGGTGTAATTATGAAACCGTGTATTTGAACACTTTTTTGCCGCGTTTCCGACGCGACGGTGTTTGGCTTAGGCGCGCAGCGCTTTTTTCAGCTCCACGCCGAGTTCGGGTTTGTGGGCGAAGGGGTCGGTGGGGTTGCGTGACATGAGCACATCTTCCATGCGCACCTGCACCGACGCAATCGATTTGGGGTGGCTGTAGATGTAGAACTGGTTGGCGACCATGGCGTCAAACACCATTTGTGCCACGTTGGCTGCGCTGACCTTGCCGCTGCCCACGGCCTTGTCGCTCATGGCCTGGCCAATGAGCTGGCTCTTGGTGGGTTTGGCGCCATGGGCCTTGTGCTCGTCGGGTCGGTTGCGGTGGCTTTGACTGATGCCCGTGGGCACAAAGAAGGGGCACAGCACGCTGGCGCTGATTTGCTCCGTCACCAGGGCCAGGTCTTGGTACAGGGTTTCGCTCATACTGACCACGGCGTGCTTGCTCACGTTATAGACGCCCATATTGGGCGCATTGAGCAAACCGGCCATGCTGGCGGTGTTGACGATATGGCCCTGAAAAGCCGGGTCAGCGGCCGCAGCGGCCAGCATCATGGGTGTGAACACGCGTATGCCGTGTGCCACGCCCATCAGGTTCACGCCAATCACCCATTCCCAGTCTTGCAAGGTGTTTTCCCAGATCAGGCCGCCCGAGCCCACGCCGGCGTTGTTGAACACAAAGTTCGGTGCGCCAAAGCGCGCCAGGGTGGCAGCGCCCAGGGCTTCAACCTGGTCGGCCTTGGACACGTCCACGCGCATGGCCAGCACCGGGGCACCGGCGGCGGTCATCTCGGCAGCGGCTTGGTCCAGCGCGTCTTGCTGCACATCGGCCAGCACCAGGTTCATGCCCAGCGCCGCGCCAATGCGGGCGCATTCCAGGCCAAAGCCCGAACCAGCGCCGGTGATGACGGCGGTTTTGTTTTTGAAGTCAGAAATCATGCAAAGGTCTCGTTAAAAAATGAGAAAAAAAGAAACAGATTCAGGCCGCGCGCAGCGAATAGCCAATGCGCGGGAAATGCACATGCACCACGCCGGCGCGCGGGTCTTCGCGGCGCAGGGTGTAGCGGGTGCGGGTGGCGGCCAGCAAGACGCCTTCGGTGGGCTCCTGGCCAAAGGTTTCGGCAGAAATGGTCACAGCGCTGCCCAAGGGAATGCCGTGCTCGTCTTGGAACACGGTGTCGGGGGCCAAGGGCAATGGCTGGCTGGCGGCGCACAGGGCAATGGCCTGCTCGGCGCTGAACTTCTCCATGCTGCCGTGGCCCAGGGCGGCCATGCGGTCCATCCAGGCCAGCACCGAAGGCGTCGCGTTCAGAATGTCGGCCATCACCGGCACGCAGTGGCGGGTAAACCACAGCGGGTGGTAGGCGGCAAAGTCGGCCACGCAGGGCGCGCTGCCCAGCAAGAAGTCTTGGTGGTCCAGCATGTGGGCCAAGCGGCGCAAATACGATTTGTAGCTGGCGGTGGCGTCCGCCGGGCGGCTGCGCGTCATGCCCGCAGACATGGCGCCCCGGTCGGCGGCAAAGGCTTTCGCGGCCTCGGGCGGCGCGTCGGCAAACAGCGCAGCGGCACCCTTGGGGCCCAGGTTGTAGGCCATGGCGGCCCAAAACAGCGTGGTGTCGGCCCATTGCGCCAGCACCCGCGCCACGCCCTTGGACGCCTCGGGGTATAGCGTGGGGCTGGGTTGCACATGGTCTAGCACCTCGCACATGAGCGCGGTGTCGCAGTACATATCGGCGCCGATTTGCAAAAACGGCGTTTTGCGGTAGCCGCCGGTCAGGGCCAGCACGTCGGGCTTGGGCAAGATGCGCGGCACCACCACCGATTTCCAGGACAGGCCCTTGTAGCCCAGCACCAGGCGCACTTTTTCAGAAAACGGCGAACTGGGGTAGTGGTGAAGAATCAGGTCAGACATAAGTGCCTTTTAAATGAATAGCTTGGAAAAAACTCAGCGCGGCATGGCGCGGCGGATGATGGCGTCA